>NZ_JANSIA010000122.1:0-6591 GCF_047461835.1 Synechococcus sp. R60.1
TTTGGAAACAAACAGAATGCTATCGCTGCATAGTTGAACAGTGATGTTCAGCAGTGTTCAGCGTAAATGTATCAGGTTCAGGGGAAAGCAAATCCGATTTTGTGGCGGATTTCCTCCCGCAGGCGGGCGGTGATCGAGGCTTCGTCCAAATCGGCCAAAATCTGGGCTATGGCGGCTTTGGGGCCCTCTGGCCCCCAACTGGCTCCCTGGGCCAGGTAGCGGCGGGCGGACTCGCCGATGGCATAGCAGGAAAACCCGGCCAACACCGCCTGCGTCAGGGCCACGGAACCGTAGGCTCCCAGAGAGAATCCCCCCAGCAAGGTTTTCAGGGATCCCAGGCCCAACAGCGCCACCCACTCGCCGGCGCCCAGGCTGAGCATGCTGAGGATGATCTTCTGCAGCAGTTGTGTGGCTCCTGCAGTGCTCATGGGCCAGCCGTACAGGCGGGCCAGGCGCAGGATCAGGGTGACATCGATGGCCAGCCCTCCCAAGGTATCGAGCAGGGTGATGGGGTTGAGGGCAACCGCCAGCGCTTTGGTGCGGGCGGCTGAGGCGATGAGGTCTTGGGCTTGCTGGGCACGGGTTTGCAGCTTGCGCTCAATTACCTGCTGGTTAACCCGATCGGCAAACAGGAGGGCATTCAAGGCCAGCAGCGAACGCCCCTCCCGATGCAGGACTTCCAGGATTTTCAGGCGCAGCTCATCCACCTGCGGGGATCCCACTTCCATCTGGGCAGCAAAGCTCCCATCCGGCCTTTGCACCAGGCGGGGTACGCGAGGGGAGGCCGCCACCATGACGATCTCGTTGGGAGAAAGGAGCTGCCGCACCCGTTCGTTGCGGATCTTGTCGTAAATGGCCTGGCGATCTGCCTCTGGGTACTGGTCGATCTTGTTGAACACCAGCAGCATAGGCTTGCCCGCCTCCCGCAGGGTGGCCAGGGCCTCAAACTCCACCCGCGTCAGATCCCCGCAGACGACAAACAGGATCAAATCCGCCCGCTGCGCCACTTCTCGGGCCAGCCGCGCCCGCTCTTCGCCGTCTACTTCATCCAGGCCGGGAGTGTCGATCAGCTCCAGACGGGATCCCTGCCAATGGGCGACCTGTACCGACTGCACCGAGGAAGGGGGGAGGCGGGATCCCTGCAGGGATGTGCCAGAGAAGGAGGACTGGGGGCGGGTTTCCCAGCTGATGTTCCAAGTTGCCGCTTGCTGGGTACGGGTGATGCCATGGGTGGGCCCCGTCTCAAAGACTGGCTCGCCCAGCAGGGCATTGAGCAGGGAAGACTTGCCTCGCCCCACCAGACCAAAGGCGGCGATGTGGATGACCTCGGTTTCCAGCTTGTCCAAGAGCGCTTGCAAGCTCTCCAACTCCCCTTCTAAGCCCGCGACCTCTTGGGGGCGCAGATCCAGTTGGGCCACCCACTGGCGCAGGCTGCGCTTGGCTTGTTGGTAGTTGAGGTCATCTTGTAGGGTGTTGCGGCGAGCCATAGCCGTAGCGCTCAATAGCGGTAGGAAGCAGCCCTTAAAAGACTCCACTTTGCTCTCGGGATCGGCAGGCTTCCCCACCGGACAGAGAGCTTCTCATCGGACAATACAAGGGACAATACAAGACGATCATAAGAGGAAGGGAAGAGTTAAGCTCAAAGCAAGGCGGCCTCAGCCGCCGGGATCCGCAACTCAAAAATCCGATATCCAAAACTTGGCAAGAGGAGGTTTTCCATGCCCAGGGCTATCTGGAATGGGGTAGTGGTGGCGGAGACAGACCGCTACGAAACCGTAGAAGGCAACATCTATTTTCCGCCGGAATCTCTGCGCCGGGAATACTTCCAGCCCAGCTCTACCCACACCATCTGTCCTTGGAAGGGGGAGGCCAGCTACTATACCCTCGTGGTCAACGGCCAGGAGAACAAAGATGCCGCCTGGTACTACCCGGATCCCAAACCCGCTGCGGCCAACATCCGCGGCTATGTGGCCTTCTGGAAGGGTGTCAAGGTGGAGCCCTAGCCGGAGCCGAGTTTGTCAACCGGGTATGATGGGAAGAGTGGGTTGGAGAGGCGATGCCATGCTGACCAATGGCCGGATCCTGTTTGGCGCGGCCCGGTGGGCGAGAAAGCTGGGCCTGGCCGGATTGAGCCTGGTGCTGTTGGGCTGCAGCCCCGCAGGTTTTCGCACCCCGCGTCCCAGCCTGACCAACAGTGGCCTCAACAGCATCTTCCCCGATGGGGAGCCTGCTTTCAACGGAGATGGCCGCTACCTGGTGTTTTCCTCGGCCCGCAGCGGCAGCCAGGATATTTTTCTCTACGACACGGTGGAACGTCGCTTGGTGGATCTGCCCGGCCTCAACTCCAGCGACGTGGCGGCTACCTCGCCCGACATCAGCGCTGATGGCCGCTACATCGTCTACGTGTCCAATGCTCTGGGCAAGTCTGAGATTTTTCTCTACGACCGCGAAACCCGCAGGATAGAAAACATCAGCAGCCGGGTGCCAGGAGATGTGCGCAACCCCACCATCAGCGGTGATGGCCGGTTTATCGCCTTCGAGAGCAACGGCCAAGGACAGTGGCACATCGAGATTTTCGACCGGGGGCCGGCGGCCAGCACGCGCCCAACCTCACCCTCTTCCCCCACTTCTGGCGACAATCCCTGAGGGGATCCTCAAGCTAGGATAGACCCCCCTGCTTTGCAAGAGTTGTTGCATGTCGATTCCCCTCGCCCAGCGACTTCAGCCCCTCGGCGGCAATGTGTTTGACCAAATGGATCGAGCCAAGCGAGAGGCTCGTCGCTCTGGCCTGGATGTGATCGATCTGTCTCTGGGATCCTCCGATCTGCCCCCACCTTCAGACTCCTTGGCGGTCATCCAATCGGCTCTGTCGGATCCCTCTACCTATGGCTACACGCTGTTTCACGACACGGCGGACTTTCGGTCTGCCTGCGCCAAGTGGTACAGGGGCAAGTTCGGCCTGGAGATCGATCCGGAAACAGAGGTGCTGCCGTTGATCGGATCCCAGCAGGGAACGGCCCTCTTGCCCCTGGCCCTGCTCAACCCCGGCGATGTTGCTTTGGTTGCGGATCCGGCCTATCCCTCTCACGTGGGCGGGATCCATCTGGCGGGCGGGATCCCCTACTACCTGCCCCTGCGGGCGGAAAACCGCTTCTTGCCCCGCTGGGATCGGATCCCGGAGGCAATCTGCCGGCAGGCGCGGCTGCTGGTGCTGAACTACCCCCACAACCCCACCACTGCCACCGTCACCCCGGAGTTTTGGCAAGAAACCCTGCAGTTTTGTCAGCAGTACGACATCGTTCTGGCCCACGATTTTCCCTATGTGGACTGGCGCTTCGACGGCCAGGTGGCCCCTTCTGCGCTGCAGGCGGATCCCGATAAAACCCGCACCATCGAGTTTTTTTCTCTCTCCAAGTCCTATCACATGGGGGGATTCCGGGTAGCCTACGCCATTGGCAGCCGAGAGCTGATCCGAGCCCTGCGATGGGTGAAATCCACCATCGACTTCCACCAATACCAGGGCATTCTGCGGGGGGCAGCAGCGGCTTTGGCAGTTCCCGATAGTTTTTTGGAGCGCTGGCGGCAGGTGTACCGAGAGCGACGGGATATAGCTGTGGCGGCTCTGCACCGCATGGGTTGGCCTGTGCCTTTGCCGGAGGCCACCATGTATCTGTGGGCGCCTTTGCCGGAGTTTTATCGCGGCTCTTCTGCCCAGTTTTGTTTGGACTTGGTGAGAGCCACAGGGGTTGCCCTGTCTCCGGGTTCTGGCTTTGGCCCCAGTGGGGAAGGCTATGTCCGCTTTGCTTTGGTGGTCGAGGGATCCCGTCTGGAGGAGGCGGTGGGACGGATCGAGGCGTTTTTGTCCCGGTGCATTTCCTAAATCCCAAACATCAATCCCAAACATCGAGCATCCAGCTCTCGGTTGGTTGTGCTCGCCCACCCTCGGGCAATCTAAGTCAGGATAAGAGTAAGAGTGTTACCCAAGTTGAGTGGGCATGGAGAAGGAAACGCTCGACAGTTTTTTGTCCATCCGCGGGGTGATGGGGGTGGCGCTCTTGAGTCGGGCAGGTCGCCCTTTCTTCTACCGCTCTTTTCAGGATTTGGATAGCCGACAGCAGCAAGCCCTTACCGAAGGGCTGTTTCAAGTTTTGCAGACCATGCCCCCAGGACTTGACTATTTTGACTTTCAGTTTGCCGAGCAGCGGGTTTTCGTTTACCCCCTTGGGCCGGAATGGGCGCTGCTGGTGGCGGTGAATGACGAGCTGGTGATGCCGGTTTACACCTTGGCCGTGAACCGCCTGCGAGCCGAGCTGCAGCAGGATACGCCAAAGGGCTTGGCCACCTTTCGCCTATTGACCAGCCAGGCGGAGGCAGGCCGGAACGCTACCCAGCCCAGTTCCGCTCCTGCGGCGGGCCCGCGCATGGAGATGGATGTCTTCGTGCAATCTCTGAACCGTCTCTGCCAGATTACAACCGGCTATTTGGGCAAGGCAGTGATCGTCAACTATTGGAAAGCAGCACGGCAGGAAGTGGTGGAACGCCAGGGATCCCAAGCAGAATGGCTTAACCAGTTCGAGATCGAGCGCAGCGGCCAGATCCACTACCGGGGATCCCTCAAGGAACTGGACGAATCTCAGCAAAGGGTGCTACGGGATTGGGTGCTGGCTTTTTTCCGTCGCTGTGAAGAGGTAATCCACGATTTTCGCAACTTGATCAAATCGACAGAACTGGGCCTATGAAAAAGGGGCAGGCTTTTTCCTAAGTAGGGCTATCGGCGAACTCTACCCGGCTCTTGGTCGAGGAAAATCCAGGCTAAGCTATGACCATGATCAACCCGGATCGCGCCAGGTGCAGACAAGATCCCTGCCTGGGGATGTCCCTTCTTGTCGCCGCAAGCCGACCCAGCGAAAGATCCGCTTTGCTACCGCGATGCCGCCGGATCCCTCGTTACTATGGGGTTGCGGCACTCTACGCGAAGGAGTCGCTATGCTGAGAATCGTCACCCAGCTAGCCGAGGCTGAAGCCGAGCTCAGACGGATCTCGGAGCGCACTCAGGCTGACCAGAACCTGCACCGCGAAGCAACTGTGCGGGAGATCCTGCAAGCGGTACGCCGTCAGGGGGATCGTGCCCTGCTGGCCTATACGGCTGAGTTTGACCAGGTGGAGCTGAGCGTTGCCGAGCTGAAGGTGTCTGGGGCCGAGCTGGAGGCGGCTTACCAGGCGGTGTCTCCGCAATTGCTTTCAGCCTTACGGCTGGCCAAGCAGCGCATTGAGGCTTTTCACCGGCAGCGGGTGCCCAGCAGTTGGGTAAGCTTTCCCGGCCCTGAGATCGTCTTGGGCAAGCAATACCGCCCTGTGGATCGCGCCGGCCTCTACATTCCGGGAGGGCGAGCCGCCTATCCCAGCACGGTGTTGATGAACGCCATCCCGGCCCAGGTGGCGGGGGTGCCCGAGATTGTGATGGTGACGCCACCGGGATCCGACGGCTCGGGGGGCAAGGGGATTAGCCCGGCCATTTTGGTGGCCGCCCAAGAAGTAGGCATCCACACCATCTATCGCGTTGGAGGGGCTCAGGCAATAGGGGCTTTGGCCTACGGCACCGAGACCATCCCCAAGGTGGACGTGATCACCGGCCCCGGCAACATCTACGTAACTTTGGCCAAAAAGCTGGTGTACGGCACGGTGGGGATCGACTCGCTGGCCGGGCCATCGGAGGTGTTGATCATCGCCGACGAGAGCGCCAACCCCCTTTATGTGGCTGCCGATTTGCTGGCCCAAGCCGAGCACGATCCCTTGGCGGCGGCCATCCTTCTGACCACCGATCTCCAGCTGGCCCAGCAGGTGCAGCAGGCAGTGGCCACCCAGATGGAGGCCCATCCCAACCGTCTGATGGTGGAAAAGTCGGTGGTGAACTACGGTCTGATTGCGGTGGTGCCGGATCTGACGGCGGCGGTGGCTTTGTCCAACCTGTTTGCGCCAGAGCATTTGGAACTGCAGGTGGCAGATCCCTGGGCTTTGCTGGATCCCATTCGCCATGCGGGGGCCATTTTCTTGGGCCACCATACTCCGGAGGCGGTAGGAGATTACCTGGCTGGCCCCAACCATACCTTGCCCACCGCCGGTGCGGCCCGCTATGCCTCGGCTTTGGGGGTGGAAACTTTCCTAAAGCATTCCAGTCTGATTCAATACAGCTCAGCGGCTTTGCGGGAGGTGGCCAGCGCCATTCAGGCTCTCACACAAGCGGAAGGGTTGCCCGCCCACGGCCAGTCGGTACAGGTGCGGTTGGCGGAGGAGCGCTAATCAAGCCCTGGTCGCAGTTAGCTAGACCGCCGGGAAGTCCCACCCTCTGTTAGTGACTAGTGGCTAGTCACTATCCACTCACCACTATCCAGGGTAAGGGTCGGGATAAAAGGCGAGGACACGATCCCTATCGGGATCCCTTTGGGGCTGTTCGGGATCGCTTCCAAGCGCTGCGGCAGGAGTGGATGTTTTTGCTCGAGCAGAAACGGTTGGGGTTGTGGGAGCATGACTCTAGTCAATAATAAGCTCAACTATACTGAAAATAATGTATAATATGTTCAGTACGGATTA
>NZ_JANSIA010000123.1:0-5898 GCF_047461835.1 Synechococcus sp. R60.1
TTTAAAGGGCGTCGGCTACGGTCGGCGCTATCCTTCCCTGCCCTGAAGGACGGGGCTTGCCGCGCCTTTTGGTCAATACAGCTGCGTCTTGACTCCGCTATGGTGGCGCTATGGTGAATAGAGGGGTGGGAGGATGGGTTGAGAGCGGCGATGGCAACAACAGACGTGACGGTGGTGGTGAAGATCGGCACCTCCAGCCTGACAGATACTCAGACCGGCTTGTTGCGTCTTTCGGTGTTGGGGCCGCTGGTGGAGGTGCTGACCCACCTGCGCAGGCAGGGGTATGCGGTGATCTTGGTCTCCTCTGGGGCGGTGGGGGTGGGCTGTGCTCGCCTTGGCTGGCGGCAACGACCGACGGCTATTGCCGAGAAGCAGGCGGTGGCTGCGGTGGGACAGGGGCGGTTGATCCGCCTTTACGATGACCTCTTCTCGGCTCTGAACCAGCCAATTGCCCAAGTGCTGCTCACCCGCGGCGATCTGGTGGAGCGCAGCCGCTACGTGAACGCCAATCGCACTTTTGCCCAACTGCTGCAGATGGGGGTTATTCCCATCGTCAATGAAAACGACACGGTGGCAGTGGAGGAGCTGAAATTCGGCGATAACGACTCGCTTTCGGCGTTAGTGGCCAGCATGGTGCAGGCCAAGTGGCTTATCCTGCTCACCGATGTGGACAAGCTCTATTCGGCTGACCCCAACCGAGATCCCTCTGCCCAGCCCATTGAGCGGGTGTTGCCCGGGATCCCGCTACAGGTGAAGGCCGAAGCCCAGGGGAAAAGCGGCTGGGGCACCGGCGGCATGGCCACCAAACTGACCGCTGCTCAAATTGCTACAGCTGCAGGGGTAACGGTGGTGATCACCAATGGCAAACGGCCTGAGCAGATCCCGGCAATTCTGGCCGGCGAGGCCATCGGCACCCGCTTTGATCCGGCTCCTCAGCCCGCCAGCGCCCGCAAGCGATGGATTGCCTACGGCCTCATCCCCGAGGGATCTTTGACTTTGGATGAGGGGGCGGTACGAGCGGTGTGCGAGCAAGGGCGCTCGCTGTTGCCGGCAGGGATCACAGCCATTTCTGGGGAGTTTGAGGCGGGGGCTGCCGTGCGCCTGTGCGATCCCAGCGGCCAGGAGGTGGCGCGGGGCCTGGTGAACTACAGCGCCGAGGAGCTGCGGCAGATTAAGGGCAAAAAAACTGCCGAGATCCCTCACATCCTGGGCTACGAAGGGGTTGATACTGCCGTCCACCGGGATAACTTGGCCTTGCTCAATTGAGGCCATGGGTGAGGCCATGGGGGCGAGTCCAGGCGCGGTGCTCTGCACCACTAGCACGAATGGCTACAACGGCGGGATCCCAACGCCTATTCTTCCAACTGCCAGGGATCCTGAGCCAGCACCTCATCGAAAACCCGCGGGGGGCGCACGGCCATCAGCACCTGGCCCAACAGGGGAGAGGAGGGCGAGTCTTCTATCCACTCCACCGCCAGGGATCCGGCCCGATCCACCAGGAAAAATCCCGCCATCTGAGCTCCCTCCCAAACCCGAGCGGCGCGATCGACCACCAGCAAAACCGGATCCTGTTCTTCACCGGCAGGCACCGGCAAACCCAACAGGGATCCCAAAAGCCGGTTTTCCACCTGAAGGATCACCGGATCCCCGGCCTTTTGAATCACCGGCCAAGCAGGCAAGGCCATCCAAGTCTGCTCCGCCGGGCTGTTGACCCAGCCAAAGGGCCCTTGCGGCTCGCTGGGGGGGATCCCTTCCCAGGCGGCAGTTGCAAGAGGCAGGGATCCGGCCACCGGCAGCAGTCGCGGCAGATCTTCTTCCAAGCGAAACACGGACAGCTTGGGCAAAACGCTGCGTTGGGGGCGGGAGCTGGTGGCAATCGTGGACAAGAGCTGCTCCACCTGTCGGCGGGCTGTATCACTGTGGACATACTGAAACGCTCGACCGATAGCCCGAGTTCGCTCCTGCAGATCGCGGGTTTGCTGGGCCGTCCGCCAGGCTTGATAGGCCACCGCATCGCCGGGGTGATCTGTAAACCCTTCCGGAAGCTGTTGGAGCTGGGCATAATTTTTCACGGCGCGGGCGATCTCATGAGCATCAGCGGCATTCAAATGGCGACTGAAGATAAATTCCGCCACCCGAACCCGATCCTGTGGAGAGAGAATGCGCAACTCGTAGAGGATATCGCTACCTTTGTGGGCAAAATGCTCCAGAACTGCTGGGCTGGCTCCTGCTTTGGATATCCCTTCGTAAACTTGGGCCGCAACGATGATCTGGTTTTGGTGAATGGGCTCAAACCCGGTTGCCTCGAAGATGGCCTGGGGAGTCATTTTCTGTCGTTGCAAAGCTTGACAGGCCTTGGCCCAATCCAGCCACCGGCCCTCTTTGCGGCGCAGCCGCTCTACCAACAAGCTGGGATCCTCCTCCACAGCAGCAGGTTCCGGCAGATACTGACTCATGCTTGTTCTCCAACAGGCTGGACAGATCACCACTCCCCTGGTCCACAGCCCAGCAGAGCTGGCCGGGCATCTGGCCAAACTTGATCTTCAAACTTGATCTTAGGGCTGATAGCGGTTCTGGCCGAGTCCGGTCGCGACAGCGGGACGGAGTCCTTGGCGAAACTCTAGATCGCTGGGTCGCACAGCATCACCTGGGAAGGCTGTCCACTCACCGGCAAGCAGTTCAGATCCAATTGCCAAAGCTGAGACAGGTGAGATTTCTCTGCTTTGGGCACCTGCAGCCAAATCTTGCCCCTTTGGCCCACCTGCAACACCTGTGAGCCGTTAGGCACAGCTACTTGGGCCAAGGGATCCCCTTTTTCACTGTACAGCCAGAGGGAAGTGGATTGCTCGCCCTCTCGACACAGCAGCAGCACGCCCCAAGGGGCCTTGGCCATCTGGACAGGTTGCCCTTTCAAGAACCAGCGGCGCACCCGCAGCGGATTCACCTGCACCGAGTGGAGATAGGGGCAGCAACCTTGCTGGCCTTCCCTTCCCTCATCTGTTGCCGCAAAGAGCAACCGTTCTCCCAAGCTGATCACCCCCCCTTGGGGATCCAAGGGCAGGCGATGGCGAATGGGCTGGGATCCCGTCTGCAGAGACCAACCGGTTGCGACAGTGGGATGGTGTCCCTTGGGATAGGGCAAGAGGCTCATCTCCACCCACTGCTGCCCCACACCTGTCAACAAAACCAGATGCTCCGAGAGGGCCAGCAAGCGGGACAGGGATCCCTGCCAAGGCCAACGAAAATAGCAGCGGGAATCGGGGAAAGGCTGTGTTCCTGTCGACGTGGCCGGCTGCCATTGTACGGCCCCCAACTCTTGGGCGGTGGCCCAGACCAGCTCCTGTCGCTCTGCCAGCCAGGTGGCCTGCCAATCCTCCTCAAAGCTGAGCAAGGTGCGGATGCGGCTGGGGCTGAGGTGCAAAAGGCTGCTTCGGGAGAAGGCCAGGGCTTCCGGGAAGGTGTTCAAGGGCAGCACCGCCCGAATTGGCTCGTCCAGGGAAAAACGGGCCAAAGCAGGGGATCCCAGGGCAAGGTTCTGGAGCTCCAGCCATTCCAGCCTCTGGGGGGTCACCCGCAACAGCAGCGGGGATCTGGAGCCGCTGGGATCCTCGCAGATGCAGAACTTTTGCTCGGCCAGGAACTCCATCCCGCCAGTGTCAACAGAGCCCAGATCCGGCAGATCCCAAACCTGTACCCCAGGGGGCGGCCATCTGGGCAGGCGAGGGCCAACCCAACAACTGGCCGGCTCTTGCCACTCTTGGGCAACCACCGCCAAAGCCGACCGCATTTGGGCAGCAGTGCGGAACCGCCGCAAGGGCAACTTGCGTAGGGCTATCTCCAGCACCTCCCGCAGCGGGGCAGGGATCCCTTCTGGACAGACAAACGGCTGGTTGAGGTGGGCGTGCATCAACTGGCCGGGAGATCCGGAAAAAGGCCGTCGGCCCGTCAGCAGCTCCACCAGGATGATCCCCACCGCGTAGAGATCGGAAGCGGGACTGAACTGGCCATAAAACCGCTCCGGGGCCATGTAGGCAGGGGATCCGGTGGCGGTGATCTCATCGGGAAGAGGCTGGGAGTGGCGGGCAATGCCAAAGTCTGTCAGCTTCAGTTGCCAGCCCTGGGGCGTGGGCTTGAGCAGGATGTTCTCGGGCTTGACATCGCAGTGGATCACCCCCTGCCGGTGGGCATGATCTAACCCGGCCAAAATCTGATCCACAAAGCCCAAAACCTGCTTGACCGGCAGCCACAGCCCTTGCTCCACCTGGTCGATCAGCTCCCGCAGCGTGCCTCCCTCGCAGTACTCCAACACCAGGTAGCGACCTTCGCGGGCATGTTCGAGGGCGTAGCAGCGGGTAATGTTGGGGTGGTTGAGGGTGAGCAGATGGCGCAGCTCCCGCAGCAGATTTTGGGTGGGAAAGCGCTCCGCCGGCAGCTCCTTCAGGGCCACCAGGTCTCCTCCTTGACGGGGACGGGCACAGAATACACGCCCGTACTGCCCTTGGCCGGCCAAACCCAACATTTGGTAGCTGTCGTGAATCGACTTGAGGGTACGGCTGCGTCGGGACACGGCCCTAGCCCACGAGGAATCAATACCGGCACTTTACATCTTTTTTTGCTCTTTTCGTTCCCGTCTTGGCTCAGGTTCCAGAACAACGAGCCCAGCAGCAGGTCTGCCGAACTCCCACCGGAAAGCCTAAGAGCCGGTCAACTGCTTGAGCAGCTCCGCTGCGTGGGTTTCCACCTTGACCTTGGTGATAACGGCCTCGATCTTCCCCTCCGGATCAATAACAAAAGTGGTGCGGTGAATGCCGTTGTACTCTTTGCCCATGAACTTTTTCGGCCCATAGACCCCGTAAGCCCTGGCCACCTTGGCCCCCTCATCCACCAACAGGGGGAAGGGCAGTTGCAGCTTCTGGGCAAATTTTTGGTGGGAACGGGCATCGTCGGCGCTCACCCCCAAGATGGCGATGCCGTGGGCTTGATAGTCAGCGTAGGCATCCCGAAAGCCGCAGGCTTCTTGGGTGCAGCCGGGGGTGTTGTCCCGCGGGTAAAAATAGAGCACCACCCGCTGTCCCCGCAACTGGCTCAAGCTGATGGGATTGCCCTCGGCATCGGGCAGGGTGAACTCCGGAGCCGGATCCCCAACGGCAAGGGGCATGGGTGGGATCCCTCCTCAGCTTACTAGCGCAGGAGCCCCGCACTGTACCCGTAGGGTCAGTGTCGGGAGGAATGCGCTTTGATGAAGTACAATGAACTTATGAGCCAAGTCCTGACCATATCCTGCAAGCTCAAGGTGTCCCCGTCGCAAGCCGCCAAATTGGACGCGACGATGGAGGCTTTTGGCCAAGCCTTGAATTGGGTCAACCAGAACACGCCGGAGAAGATCGTCAATGCGGTCAAACTGCAATCCCTTTGCTACTACGAGATTCGAGCCCGATTCGGCTTGTCTAGTAACTTGGCCCAACAGGTCTGCAGACGGGTGGCCGGCGCCCGCAAAGTGGCGAGACAGCGCAACCGTCCAGTTAAAGAGTTCAAGCGTAGGTTCGCTACCTACGACGCTCGTATCTTCTCGTTCCGCGAGAAAGACTGGACGGTGTCGCTGACCACGGTGGAGGGTCGGGAGCGCTTTGAGCTGTCCATCGGCAACTACCAGCGTGGGATACTGGCGGGTTCCAACCCAAAAGCCGCCACGCTGGTCAAGCGGAAAGACGGCTCCTACTACATCCAGATTTGCGTAGAGGGAAAGCCACCCAAGCAGCAAGATGCCGACAAGGTGATCGGGGTGGACTTGGGGAGGACAGATATTGCCCATACGTCAGAAGGGGACAACTGGAATGGACAGCAGTTGAACAGAGTCCGAGACCACTACTCCCGGTTGAGGGCGGTACTCCAACGCAA
>NZ_JANSIA010000124.1:0-4268 GCF_047461835.1 Synechococcus sp. R60.1
TCTGGTAGAGCAGAGCAGGCTCAGGGCTACTGAAAGCCCGCTCCGTACCGCTTAGCGGTCGGAGCCGGGTAGTTTACGCTCTCACTTGCGCCTTGCTCCAAGAAAACCCCTGGCCTGGAGTGCCATCAACTGGTTGACCTAAGAACCGAGGGAACTGTCGGATGAGCGGATTTGAGCTGCCTTTGACGGTAGAGGTGTTGCGCTGGCTGGCCAGCGGGCAGTTGGCGGAGCGCCTGGAGCGGGCCGTGCGCCTGTGGGTGTTGCTCGATTGCTTGTATGGCGAGGAGGGATGGCGGGATCTGCCGGAAACGTTTGGCTATACCCACATTCGGGATCGCTTGCTCTCGCCGTGGCATCCCAAGCAGGATCTGGCAAAAGGGATCCCTTCACCCTGTCCTGATGTTGACTGCATTTGCTGGAAACCCTTGAGGTTTTGGCTGAAGGATCCCAACCTATTGGCCGCCTTAAAAGCAGAAGTTCCCGATCTGGAAGCGCTGCTAGCTGCCCGACCCTTTCACAAGACCCACCGCACCCTGCGCAAAGAGCTGGACTACCTGGCCGCCCGGGGTTGGCTGCAACAAATTCAGGCCAACTCTAGGCGGAGAGATAATTTTCGCTGCCGTGCGCCGGGGGATCGTCCCCAACTGCCCGTATCTTCATCGGCTTTGACCTTATCGGGCCATCAACTGGAACAGATCTATCACATCCTCAGCGATGTGGCCTTTGTACATCCAGATGTGCAGGTTTTGCTGGATGAAATCTGGGAAAATCAAAGGACTCCGTCCCGCTGGCGCGATCAGCACTCCCAGCGGCGGCTGTTTGTGTGGTTTGAGTACATCCTCTCAGACGAACAGCAAGAACGGGTGGATGAATATCAAAGCCAGCTAGAAGCCCTTTGGGCCAACCCAGAAGCAGGGGTGATCGGTTTTGACTACGCCACCCGCCAACATGGGATCCGACACGTTCTCACTTACCCAGTCTGCCTGTTTTATGCCCGCCGCGCCAAGTATTTGGCAGCCTTTGGCCAGCTCCCCACCCCCGAAGGATCCCTGGGCTGGCACAATTTTCGGCTGGATCGGATCCAGTCTAAGCGCTTGGCGGTGATCCCCTGGGGCGATCCTTCTATCCCGGCAGAGCTGGCAATCCGCAAACGGCAGAGGAAGCTGCCCAGCCCAGAGGAAGTCCAAGCAGCATGGGAAGAAGCCTGGGGATCCGATTTTTACTTGCCCAAGGCTTTGTTGATCCTTCGATTTTCCCCGGAGTTTGCCCGTCGCTATGTGGAAAGCACAGTGCGACATCCCACCTTCCAGCCCATTGCCTACGAGCGGATCCCGGCTTTGGTGCAGCAGGCAGTGGCGGATGCGCGGGAGCGCGAACAGATTTTGAACATTGTCCGGCAAAGGCCAACCAGCGACCGGTACTTCCGCGCCTGGGTACGGGTGGGAGATACCAATTTCACCATGCGCCTGCGGGATTGGCGGCCCAACGGCGAGGTGATCGCGCCACTGGCCTACCGGGAACAGATGGCTCGGGAAGCCCAGGCAGAGCTGCAGTTTTATCGCCCCGACCTGAAGCTTTCTTGACCTTCCTGCCCATGACCACCCTCTACCTAACCGAGCCGGGGACTGTGGTTCACTGCCAAAACCAAACCCTGCTCATTCGCCGCCGTGGTCAAGAGCAGCTTTGCCGCCTTGCGGAGGTGGAGCTGGTGGTGGTGTTGCCCGGGATCCAATTGACCAGCGCAGCTTTGGCCCAACTGCTGGATCGAGGCATCGAAACCATTTTTTTGCGTGCGGATGGCGGTTTTCGCGGTCGCCTGCAGGGATCCTTCTCCACCAACTCTGAGATCCGTCTGGCCCAGTATCAGCGGGCCTACTCCCCCTGGGGGCTGAGGTGGGCCAAGGTGATTGTGCGCGGCAAGATTCGCAACCAACGGGCAATTCTACAACTGCACAACCGGGCTACCCGCGGCCAAATTGCCCCCTTACAGGAGGGTATTGATGTTATCGCCGCCTACCTGCAACAGTTGGATCGCTCCACCACTCCTCCGGATCGAGAAGCGCTGATGGGCCTGGAGGGCATTTGCGCCCGCACCTACTACCAATCCCTGCAACATTGCTTTCCGCCTGAGTGGAACTTCACTGGCCGCAACCGACAGCCGCCGCTCGACCCGATCAACGCTCTGCTCAGTTGGGGCTACGGGGTGCTGCTGGCCCGCGTGTTCTCCGCAGTGGTGATGGCCGGGTTGGATCCCTATCTCGGCTTTTTCCACGCCAACTTGCCCTACCGCCCCAACCTGGTGCTGGACATGATGGAGGAGTTTCGACCCTTGGTGGTGGATTGGGCTGTGCTCCAGCTTGTCAAGGCTGGCCTGCTCACGCCGGAAGACTTTGAGCCGTCGCCGGATGGGACAGGCATATGGCTGGGATCCCTGGCCAAAAAACTGTTTTTGGGAGAGCTGGAACGCCGCTTCCGCGAGCCATTGCTCTATCCTCCCCAATCTCGCCGCCTGCCCCTCAGTCAAATTGTGCTGGAGCAAGCCCGCCGGCTGAGCCGTTGCCTGGTGAGCGGTGACCTAGACTATGAGCCCATAGAGCTGCGCTGATGCTGTGGTTGGTTTGCTACGACGTGGTGGACGATAAGCGGCGACAACAGTTGGCCAAGCAGTTGGAACAGTGTTGCCAGCGGGTGCAATACTCCGTGTTCGAATGCCCACTGGACACTGCAGAGTTGGAAAACAAGCTGGAACAGTCGTGGTTGCCCCTGCTGAATCTCAAGGAAGACAGTCTGCGGGCCTACCCTTTGGATGCCGCGGCCAAGAAGCAGGCCAAAGTCTTCGGGGGGCCTCCCCCCTATGAGCCGCCGGACTACCTGATCTTCTGAGGCTCTCCACCGGGCCGAAATTGTAAAGTTTTGTGCGCGATCTGTCGGGGCGAGCCATCACCAGCCTGACTCTGCCGGCACAAGATTTTAAGGGAAACTTTAGATCTTTTGCCCCGATTGGCCCAAAAACGTGACATAATGGCCGTAGCAAGCTCAATTTCCCCGCTTGCGCTTGGCCGCGAGGACAATGTTAATATCTGCGTCGAGGAATCTCCGTACTCCCTCGCGAACGCACCTTGAAAACCTCATGAATTCAGGCTTTTCCGAGGGTAGGGTTGATCCCTACCTTTTCCCCGCAAGGGGACGGAAACAGGCTATCGACGGTCCAACCGTAGTCGGGATCCGTCGACTGGGCCTTCCGGGTTGATCCCTACCTTTTCCCCGCAAGGGGACGGAAACTCCATCTAACTGTGGTAGCCAGGCGGCTTTCAAGCGCAGTTGTTGATCCCTACCTTTTCCCCGCAAGGGGACGGAAACTTTTTGATCTGACTCATCCAGCGGTTCAAGTATTCGGTTGTTGATCCCTACCTTTTCCCCGCAAGGGGACGGAAACGTTGAGGTTGATTTAGTTCATACTATTCTTCCTCCCGCTGGTTGATCCCTACCTTTTCCCCGCAAGGGGACGGAAACACCAACCCCTCTCGGGCATTGGTGTATACATACAGCGTTGATCCCTACCTTTTCCCCGCAAGGGGACGGAAACACTGCTGTATTCTATGGCATCGGAAAACCACACCATGAGGTTGATCCCTACCTTTTCCCCGCAAGGGGACGGAAACTTTGGCTTTCTACCTGCTTTACGGGGAGTTACCTACTGAGGTTGATCCCTACCTTTTCCCCGCAAGGGGACGGAAACGCCTACTACTTCACCGTATACTGTTTGGTATATCTCAAGTTGATCCCTACCTTTTCCCCGCAAGGGGACGGAAACTTACAACAATGGACAACGCTTTGTCAGCTTTGTCCACGTTGATCCCTACCTTTTCCCCGCAAGGGGACGGAAACAGGATCCAGCTTAGTACACCCTTTGATTGGCAAACCGTTGTTGATCCCTACCTTTTCCCCGCAAGGGGACGGAAACTCTGGAAGAGCCCAGACCATCCAACCGAAACGCTTAACCAAGTTGATCCCTACCTTTTCCCCGCAAGGGGACGGAAACGGGCTAACGTGGGCCTTGTAGATGTTGAGGTCAGTCCTGTTGATCCCTACCTTTTCCCCGCAAGGGGACGGAAACCCTGGAGCAAGCTGATTACTTGGTTACAGCACAGTTTACGTTGATCCCTACCTTTTCCCCGCAAGGGGACGGAAACGGTACGTGCCAGTCGTACCGGTCCTCTATCAACCAAAGAGTTGATCCCTACCTTTTCCCCGCAAGGGGACGGAAA
>NZ_JANSIA010000124.1:4368-5763 GCF_047461835.1 Synechococcus sp. R60.1
CGTTATTAAACATGGTCTCCTCCTGTAGGCAGTGAGTGACGTTGATCCCTACCTTTTCCCCGCAAGGGGACGGAAACGTTATTAAACATGGTCTCCTCCTGTAGGCAGTGAGTGACGTTGATCCCTACCTTTTCCCCGCAAGGGGACGGAAACTCCTCCTTGGCGTTAGAGGGCCAGAACTGAGCGTTCGTTGATCCCTACCTTTTCCCCGCAAGGGGACGGAAACTTAATTACTCCTTCGATTTGCTCGATCCAACGCTTCAGGTGTTGATCCCTACCTTTTCCCCGCAAGGGGACGGAAACAACTCCGAGACATACCAGCCCCCGTATGCCCAGACACAGAAGTTGATCCCTACCTTTTCCCCGCAAGGGGACGGAAACCAGTACGAGCCCGGCATACGCTCCCTGGTCATCCTCTCGTTGATCCCTACCTTTTCCCCGCAAGGGGACGGAAACTCGATCGCCCACCCCATCATGCAGATCCGGCGATACAGAGTTGATCCCTACCTTTTCCCCGCAAGGGGACGGAAACGGGGTCCAATCATCGTGGAGAATAATCTCGAATTGCATAGTTGATCCCTACCTTTTCCCCGCAAGGGGACGGAAACCCGGTGGGCCAGAATTGAGCGTTAGCTGGGCTAACGTGTTGATCCCTACCTTTTCCCCGCAAGGGGACGGAAACAGCTCTTTCACCTTTTCGGCGTTAATCGGAACTACTTCGCGTTGATCCCTACCTTTTCCCCGCAAGGGGACGGAAACGGAAAGTGCCAGTCGTAGCGGTCCTCTATTAGCCAGTAAGTTGATCCCTACCTTTTCCCCGCAAGGGGACGGAAACTTACCGGAGCCACCAGCTCCGATCATGAACACAACAGTGTTGATCCCTACCTTTTCCCCGCAAGGGGACGGAAACGAGAAGATCTGCAGTGCCAACGCACGGGCCCTACGACGTTGTTGATCCCTACCTTTTCCCCGCAAGGGGACGGAAACAAATTCGATTTGGTACACGTCATACTCGGTGCTATAAGCGTTGATCCCTACCTTTTCCCCGCAAGGGGACGGAAACGGAATGTCAGGAACGTAGAAGGAGACGGCGACGTACCCGTTGATCCCTACCTTTTCCCCGCAAGGGGACGGAAACACTACTGGAATCATGCTCAACAGCGGTGGGTCAGAGTTGATCCCTACCTTTTCCCCGCAAGGGGACGGAAACATAGGTAGAGATGTTTGTTACCATGAATGTAACACTGGTTGATCCCTACCTTTTCCCCGCAAGGGGACGGAAACTCTCCCTTCATCAGGAATAAACAACACCCAGGAAAGTTGATCCCTACCTTTTCCCCGCAAGGGGACGGAAACTAGAGAGAAGCGAGTAATGAGCAAAGAGAAGTGAGGTTG
>NZ_JANSIA010000125.1:0-5687 GCF_047461835.1 Synechococcus sp. R60.1
GGTAGTAATCCGTACTGAACATATTATACATTATTTTCAGTATAGTTGAGCTTATTATTGACTAGAGTCATGCTCCAGCAAATCGGGATCCGCCAACTTTTGTAGGGCAAGCCGCGCGTCATCCCGCACCCCCCAATCGGGATCGCGACTGGCGCTGGTCAGCAACTGCCTTGTTAGCATCGTGTAAACAATGGGATCCTCGAGAGCCAGTTTCACCTGTTGCCCCAGGATCCCTAAGCTCCAGGCACAGTTGCCGCGTACCGCTGCGATTGGATCTTGAGCCAAGCCCCGGCAGAGAGCTGCGACCACCTCATCCAATGCCGGGCCGGGCAACGCCTGCGCCTGGGCCAGTTGTCCGAGGGCACTGGCAGCCCACAATCGCACTGCCGCGATATCCCCGGCCAACACTTCCAGCAACACCGGGTACGCCCGCGGATCCTTGGCATTGCCCAACGCCCACACCAAGCCTTTGCGCACATAGCCGTTCCAATCCCAGCGCAAGCCCTCGATCAGCACCTCCACCTCAGCGGGATCCGGATTCCGACCTAGGGCATAGGCCGCTCCCACCCGCACCAACGGGCAGGGATCCCGGACTAGGGCCAGCAGGGGTTTAACGGCGCGGGGTTCTTCGATCTCACAGAAGGCGCGGGCCGCCTGCATCCGCAAATAGGGATCCGGATCCTGCAACTGCTGCAGCATCAGCTCCACATCCACCTCCGGCGGTGAGTGAGGTGGCAGCTCGTCTAGGGGCTCAAGGGGGGAAAAAGCGTCTTCTTGCATGAAAGGGTGCCCAGGTGTTGGCGGAGGGGACGAGGGCAAAACTTGCCCTTCCTCAAGGCAAAAGCCAGAGCCACAACAACCAAGCCAGCAGCAGAGTTGCTGCCCATCATAAACTGCCGGGATCCTCCATCTGATCTGCTCTTTCCGGTTGGGATCCCGGCACCCTAAGCAAGTCCGCTCCTTCCAACACCCGCGCCGAGCGGATCACATCTCCCACCTGGATGCGCTCCACCCACTCCATCCCCTCGGTGACGTAGCCGAACACGGCATAGCGCCCGTCCAAAATCGGCAGAGCAGAGAGGGTGATGTAAAACTGGGAAGAGGCTGAGTCAAGTGGGCTAGAACGGGCCATGGCCACCGCCCCCAAACGATGGGGCAAGAGCAACTTACTCAGAGCAGCGGGATCCTGGATCAAGGTGTTGTAGCGGGGGTAGGGTTCCCCACGCAGCTGAATTTCCAGGGGGATGGTGCGCAGGCGGTTGCTCCCCGGCTCTGTTGCACCCCCTGTACCGTCACCACGGGGATCCCCACCCTGCACCACAAAAGGCTGCGGATCCTTTTCCACCCGATGGAAGGTGAGGCCATTGTAAAAGCCCCGCTGAACCAAATCCACGAACTGGCCGCCGGTCAGGGGTGCCGCTTCCCCGTGGATCGCCAAGATCACCTTGCCTACCCCCTCAGCAGTTTGCACCTCCATCTCCACCACTGCCTTCCCTTGCAGTTGCGGGCGGCTAGCATAGGCCGCCGGGATCCCAGAGGGGGATTCTGAGAGGGGGGGTGTACTGCGACAAGCCAACAGCCCGAGACAGAGGTATCCCAAAACTAAGCCCACTCCCACTCTGCAGCGGCTCATTCGCCCCAGCTTGGCGAATTTCATCTGCCCCTTCTCCTTCAATCCAATCTCCCACCCTCCAGGCGCTGCTCAACCCAGCAGGGATCCCTATCCAGGTGATTCAGATCCGCTGCGACAGTCCCAACTGCAAGGTAACGCTTTGAGCGCCATTGCTCACCCTCACACCGTAGGGGCTGATGGCGGTAACCCGCCACTCTGCTTTTACCGCATGGCCAACAGCCACCTGCCGCACCACGTTGTCGATCAAGATCAGAGCCTTGGGGGCACCTGGATCGTGGATCAATCCCACCAGCTTCATTTGCGGCAGAGGCTGGGGTGGGATCCGCGCTGGCACCGGAGGCGCAGGTACCCTGGGGGGAGAGGGAAGACCAGCCCCTCTTGAAGCAAGAGGAGCGGCAACAGTCGGCGGTTTTGCCGGTTCGACCAAGACAGCCTTTGCAGAATCCTCAGGTGGAGCTTTGGGGTTTTCATCCACATCAGCAGCAGTGGGAAGCAAGGGCTCCTGGTGAGCATCGGAATGGGAAGAATTGGGTGCCTCAGCCAAGGGATCCCGAGTGGCCTGCGAAAAAACCACCGCCCGCGGGCGCAGGGTCATCCAAAAAGCCAGCCCTGCCACCAAGGTAGCGGCCAAAGCCATACCCAGCAGTAATCCTCCGGCAGCAGAGAAGCGCCGGGAAGGCAGTGGGGGCCGTGTGCCGAGGTAAGGATATTCGCCGGCTTCTGACAGTCCCTCTTCCAAGCTGTTCTCCAAATCCTCGAACAGCTCATCCAACAGAGAATCTGCCTGCTTGACTTGGCCAGACCATGCCCAAGGGGAGCGACGGCCTCTGCCCGCTGAAGCATCTAACCCGGACATACAACCTCCCTAGCCTGAGCGGCGGGGATCCCGAGGAGTTGAGACACTCAGCCAACAGTTGCCGTCTATCGCCCAAAGGCTCTCAAAGGAGCCGCATTTCCGGGTACTCGGTCAACAGCGCCTCTGCCGACAGGGTGTCTCCCTCCAACTGCGGCGTCCACAGCACTTCGATGGCCACAATCCGATCTGCCGGAATCGAAGCCAGCTGCAACAGGCACTGCCGCAGATCCGCCATGGAGTTAACTACAGGTAGTGTACCCAAGTTACCACGATACGCAACCAGTAGAGTTACCAGCAGGTACTCGCCAACATCTGGGATCCCAGTAGCAGATCGCTGCAGCGCCGCTTGGGAGACTTGTTGGATCTGGTTGTTGCGGTTGCTGAGGCTTTCGACGCTGAACTTGCTCCGTTCTTGTAAAGAGGCTTGATAGAACAGGGATTCGGCGCGGGAGAGGGGCAGCTTCTCCGCTTGGGCATGGCCATAGGCCCAGTAGTCGCTGTAGCGCATCAAGCCAAGGGTGACCTCTTGCAACAGTTGGCTCAGCCCTTCTGGCGACTGAGTATCCGCCTCCAGAGCCAGGGCGTTCATGTCTTTTTGCAGTTGCCGGGCGCTGGCCAGCAGTCCCACTTTTACCTGCGCAACAGTTACCTGGGGATCGCGAACCCCAATGCTATCGTCCCCTTCTTCGGATCTGATCCCCGAGCGCAGCGTCTGCACCAAAAAGCTACCTGCCCCAACCAAGAGCAGCAGCGTCAGCAGGCCGCCACCCCCCCCTCCCCAGAAAAAGGGCACCAGCAGCGGAAAACCAAAGCCGCCTCCATAGCTGGGGTAGACAGGAGCTGAGTAGTGCGGGCCAATCGAGCGGGGGGCAGAGAACGTCGGAGACCGGAAAGATCCGCCGCCAATGCGACCGCCACTGCGTGCCCAAACAGCGCCTATGGGAGCCAGGGCCAAGGTCAAGGCCAGGGCAATGGCCAGCAGAGGCCGGCAGACGCGACCGATTCGTTTCAGCATGATCACAATGTTTTCGTCCATCACGGGGCTAGTCTTTCTTAATTCTACGCTTTCTCGTTGGCGGGAATAGGGGCGGAAACCGATCCCCCACCCGGCCATCTCACTTGTTCAATTCTTCTGTGTTGATTCTTTGTGTACTGAGCCGGCCAATGACCGTCAACCAATCGAGGCAGAGCCATGCTACGGTCTGGAAGGTTGCCAGGAGGAGGGCAAACAACAGCAATGCAAACTCAGGCTAACGTCCAAGCCGAGGAAAGAGAGCGGGCATCTTCTCCACCCCGTGCCCAGATTCGGCTGTTGGTGGTGGATATCGATGGCACGATTGCCGGGCCTTCCAACCAGGTTTCAGAGCCGGTTCGGGAGGCCATTCAGAAGGCCAAAGCAGCAGGGGTGCGAGTAGCCATCGCTACGGGTCGCATGCATCGTTCTGCCGAGCGGTTCCACTACGCGATTGGGGCAGATATGCCCCTATGCAGCTACCAGGGGGCTTTAATTCGGGATCCCGACAGCCAAAAGACCCTAAAGCACTGGAGCCTTGACTGGCCGCTGGCCGAGGAGTTGCTGCAAGTGTTGCAGGATCAGCCGGTGGGGGTTCACCTCTACATCGATGACCAGCTCTATTTGCGGGAGCTGAGCCCCCTCAGTCAGGCTTATGCTGAGCGCTCGCAGGTGCCGTTCCAGATGTTCTCTTCCGCCCAATACGGACGAAGCCCCACCAAGATCCTGGCTGTTTCTGAGGATACCGAGTTCCTGCAGGAATTGCAGGGATCCCTGCGGCGGCGGTATTCCCCTGACCAGCTCTACCTCACCCGTTCAGAGCCGATTTTTCTCGAGGCTACCCATCCGGCGGTGAACAAGGGCAATGCCGTTCGTTTTTTGGCCGAGGAAATGCTGGGGTTGTCGGCGGAGCAGGTGATGGCCATTGGCGATGGCGACAACGACATTGAGATGCTGCGGTATGCGGGGATCGGGGTGGCGATGGGAAATGCCTCGCCTGCTCTGTTGCCCCATGCCGACTGGATCGCCCCTTCTGTAACAGAAGACGGGGTGGCGGCGGCCATCGAGACCTTTATCCTGGGCTAGGCAGGGATCCCATGCTGGGTCTGGCTTCTTCTCCCTTTCCTGAGGTCACCCTGCGTCCGGCGCAGCAACAGGCGTTGGCCTACCAATCGGGGCCGCTGGGGATCGCCGCCGTTCCGGGGAGCGGCAAGACCTTCATTTTGGAGCTGCTGATCGCCGATTTGATCCTGAATCGAGGGATCCCACCGGAGCGCATCGGGGTGTTCACCTACATGCGTTCGGCGCGGGGCAACTTGATCAGCCGCATCAATCAACGTTTGCAACGGGCGGGGTATCCGGATCGCTTTACCCAGGCCTTTACCCTGCATTCTTTGTCGTTGCGGGTGTTGCGGGAGGCCCCCAGCCGTTGGGAGGAGCTGTCTATTTTGGAGGGATACGAACAGGAGCGGTTGCTCAGCCGCCTGTGCCGCGCTTGGCTCGTCCGCCATACTCAGCTCTGGGAGCCGCTGATCCCCGGCGACAACAACCCGCAAAAGATCGCCCAAAACCGAGCCCAGTTCCGGCGCAGTTTCCAGCAGATGGTGCAGGTGGTCATCAGCAGGGCCAAGAATCTGCGCCTGGGGCCAGAAGTGATCCCCAGCGAGGGCTATCTGGGCTGGGCTGCTCCCATCTACGCCGGTTATCAAGCGGAATTGCGTCGCCTGGGCAAGTTAGACTACGACGACCTGGGCTGGCAAGCAGTGGATTTGATCGAGGGCAGTCCGGAGCTGCGGGAGCAGGTGCAGAACTGGTACGACTACCTGTTCGAGGATGAGGCCCAAGACAGTTCCCCCCTGCAGGAAGAGCTGCTGAGGCTGCTCAGCCAACGCACCGGCAACCTGGTGCGGGTGGGGGATCCCAACCAGAGCATCATGGGCACCTTTACCAGCGCCGAGCCGCGGCTGTTTCGCGCCTTTTGCCAGGCCAG
Organism: Synechococcus sp. R60.1; assembly: GCF_047461835.1. Classification (NCBI taxonomy): domain Bacteria; kingdom Bacillati; phylum Cyanobacteriota; class Cyanophyceae; order Synechococcales; family Synechococcaceae; genus Synechococcus; species Synechococcus sp. R60.1. Next base: position 5,492 of record NZ_JANSIA010000125.1, read on the forward strand.
TCCTCAGGTGGTGCTCTTGGATGAATCCAGCCGCAGCGCCCCCCAGATCATCGCTTTGGCCAACCGCCTGGTGGAGTGGGTGAATCAGCAGCACCCCATCCCGGCTTTGCGCACCGCTCGGGGGGGGCGGGGGGGGGGGGGGGGGGGGGGGGGGGGGGGGGGGGGGGGGGGGGGGGGGGGGGGGGGGGGGGGGGGG
>NZ_JANSIA010000126.1:0-5448 GCF_047461835.1 Synechococcus sp. R60.1
AGGCAGGAAACCCTCTGTCAAGCTGTCGGCTAAGCCTCTGCCCAACGGTGAGCGTTCTCAACCCGGTGCTTTCTACACACTAGCTCGCCGAGCCAACTTATAGTCATTTCAAACTGGATTGAGACACTCCTACTGCTGCCCAAACGCTCCGCGCCGCTTCCGCGACCACCTCCAGTCCTTCTCCCAGAGAGAGAGGAGTTGGGAAGCAATGCAACAGATTTCATTCTTGTTTAAAATGCAATTCCCTAGGCAGGCTCCACCGCTTCTTGTAGGGCTTTGCGGGCAATGCGAGTGACGTAGAGGGTAGCAGCTACGGTGGCGATGAGCCCCACGAGGCGAACGACCCATTGGGCGGTTTGAGCCTGAGGATCCAACTCCGCGCCTTCCATGTCGGCCAGGGATCCCGCCAACGAGCCGATGTACACATACATAAAAGTGCCCGGCACGATTCCAGCGGTGCCCAGCAAGTTATCCAGAAAAGAAATTTGGGTCAGCCCCAGGGCGTAGTTGAGCACATTGAAGGGAAACGCAGGCGACAGCCGAATCAGGCCGACTATTTTCCATCCCTCACGTCCCAACGCTCGATCGATGGCCGCAAACTTGGCGTTTCCCTCAATCCATTTCACCACCTGTTCCCGCGCCAAGTAGCGCCCGATTAAAAAAGCCAAGTTGGCTCCAATGGTTGCCCCGATCAGCACGTACACAGTTCCGGCCAGCAACCCGAACACGGCCCCTGCCCCCAAGGTCAGCACCGAGGCTGGTAGAAGCAGCACCGTCGCTACAATGTAAATGGCAATGAAGAGGATTGGCCCCAGCAACCCCAAGCTTTCAATCCAAGCCAGAGCTTCGGCGAGCCAGTCTTGAATAACTCCAAAAAATCCCAATCGATGGGCTGCCCAAAAGATAAAAATGGCCAAGCCCAAGCCGGTAGCAAGCTTAAGCAAAATCCGCTGCTTTTGGGGATTTGTGTTGAGTTGAGGTAGCTCTTCCATTGGCTAAACTCCTACAAAGTTCTTGTGAGGCGAGCTAGGGCAAGCCAGAGTAGACAGCTCTTGGAGTGGGGGAAGTATCTTTACCCGAAAGTCGTGCCGTTCCATCCCCAAAGATAGCCTTTGGCATCGCTGAACTCAATGTAAATCCTCTTCTTGGGGATCCCCAATCGGGCCTCGATGGTGCCGCAAAAAAACTCGCTCATGGCTCGGGTTTGTTGGGCGGAAAATTGCCCGATACTCTTGATTTCTAGGTAACAACAGGGATCCCCACTGCCAGCAAAGGTCATCGGGATCCCACCCTCAAAGGCGGTCATCACGTAGGCTTCCGACTTGCCCAACTGTTCCGATAGAGCAGCAGACAGCACCTTAAGCAGTTCCTCTACTGCGGCGATTTCTGGTTGCACAGACGTTTGCAGCTTGATCAAAGGCATGGATCCCTCTCCCTATCAACAAATTCATCTTGAAATTCATCTTGGCATTCTCAGCCCCGCTCTTCGGCAATCCACCTGTGGTAGCGTAGCGACAGAGTTGGGCAAACCTCTATGGAGCAGACGAAGCCGGCCAAGCCAGAGATCGGCCACCAGCAGGGCCAAATCGGGCCAGGCCCTTGTGCTGTGCAAACTGAGGCTGCCCCCGCTCCTGTCGGCCCTTACAGCCAGGGCGTTACTGCTCTGGGGCCGTTTCTGTTCACCGCCGGACAGGTGGGCCTGGATCCCAAAACCGGCAAACTGGTGGGGGAGGACATTGTTTCTCAAACTCGGCAGGCATTGCTGAACGTGCAGGCAGTGCTGGAAGCGGGGGGCACCACTCTCTCCCAGGTGGTGAAGACAACGGTTTTCCTGGCCGATATGGAGGATTTTGCGGCCATGAACGAGGTTTATCGAGAGTTTTTTGCCACCGATCCGGCTCCGGCTCGCTCTTGCGTACAGGTGGCCCGCCTGCCCCTCAATGCCCGAGTAGAAATCGAGGTTGTGGCCTGCTACCCACAATCGACCTAAATGTCTCCTGAGTCCGGCTAGCGGAATGGTTTCTGGGTCGGCGCGGATCCCGGCAAATCGGGAACTGGATCGTAGCCCCCTGGGTGCCAGGGATGACAGCGACAGAGGCGACGGAGCCCCAGCCAACCCCCACGTAGGGCACCGTAGCGCCGCACCGCTTCCAAGGTGTACTGGGAGCAGGTGGGGTAGTAGCGACAAGCAGGCGGCAGCCAAGGAGAAATACCCACCTGGTAACCCCGGATCAGGGCAATCAAGCTGCGAGTGAGGGGATCCGATCGTTCAGGCATGGGTCGGAGTCCAAAAAGCGCATCTCTAGGTAACTTGAGGTTAGCTGTTATCCCAGACTGGAGGCGCCTGCAAAGGCGAGCAGGGCCGGTTCCCAGCCCCAGACCATACGGTTACAATCAGAAAGGTTAGTACCTAAATATTTCGGGCTGAGGGATCCGGCGAAGGTGGGCTTATCCTAGGGCGCGGTTCTGGGAGAACGCTTTGAGTTCCATTTTGCATAAGGAGTTGGCGTGAGGGTATTCGGGCAGCTGCAGCCGGCACAGCGGCGCAACTTGGGCATTTTGTTTGTGGCTGGGCTGCTCTTTTGGGCCAGTTTATCCTCGCTGCTGCCCACGTTGCCTCTCTACATCAGAGATGCCGGTGGCACCAGCCAGCAAGTGGGCTGGGTAATGGGGGCCTTTTCGATTGGGTTGCTGGCCTTTCGCCCTGCGTTGGGTCGCCTGGCGGATGGCCACAGCCGGCAGATCGTGCTGCTTATCGGCATGGGGGTGGTGGGGATGGCCCCCATAGGATACTGGCTCTCCGATTGGATCCCATGGGTAGCGCTGGTGCGAGCCTTTCATGGGGTTAGCATCGCCGCTTTTGCCACGGCCTATGTGACTTTGGTGGTGGATTTTGCCCCAGAAGAAAAACGGGGTGAGATCCTGGGCTACATGAGTTTGGTCAATCCGATCGGCGCAGCCATTGGCCCTGCTTTGGGCGGCTTTTTGCAGGAGTTTGCCGGCTATGGCCCTTCGTTTCTCTTCTCTGCTCTGCTGGGGTTGGTGGGCTTTCTTTGTACCCAACTGGTTCGAGAACAGCGGCGTGAGCATTGGGGATCCCTGCCGATGGATGGGGCCTTCTGGAGCTTTCTGGGCAGCCCGAAGGTGCGCTCCCTCGCTTGGGTGATGTTTTTGGTGGGGTTGGCCTTCGGCACCCAGACCACCTTTGTGGCCTTGTTAATCCAAGAAGCCGGAGCTCCCCTGAATCCAGGTCTTTTTTATACGGCAGTGGCCTTTGCCAGCTTTGGGGTGCGCCTGCTCACCGGTCGCGCTTCCGATCGCTGTGGGCGGGGGCCATTTATCTCCCTCAGCTTGGCCACCTATGCCTTGGCAATGGGGATCCTGATTGTTGCCAACAGCACCGGCGCTTTTCTGGCTGCTGGGATCGTGGTGGGTTGCGGTTTTGGTACTTTGATCCCTCTCATCTCTGCCCTCGTGGCCGATCGCTCGGAGCCGGCGGAGCGGGGTCGCCTGTTTAGCTTGGTGATGTGCGGGTTTGATTTGGGCATTGGCCTGGCGGGGCCCCTTTTGGGCACCTTAGCAGCGGGATCCGGCTATCGAGCCATGTTTGGCTATGCGGCTCTTCTTTCCTTGGCTTCCTTGGGTTCTTTTCTCTTCTTCTCCAATGGGCGACCGGGGGACTCGCTGCGCTTTGCCTTGGGCCTGGGGCCGGATAGCTCTTCGGTCCATCTAGAGGGCGGCCGCAATCGGCTTGGGTCGCAAGAACCCGACCCTCTGGAGCCGCCGGATCGGCCCGCTCCGCTGGAAACGGGATCCCGTTCATAGATAGTTCCATACTCAGATCCCCCACACCCCGTCAAGAACTGAGGCTCAAGCCCTCTGCAGTTGCTGCCAACCAACCGGCCCATTTCTGGAAACTCGCCCTATCCTAAGTTGGAGTTGGTGTACAAAAAGCAACTCTGGGCACGGGCTATGGAAGCGCGGCATTGGCTGGCCCTGATGGGATCCCTGGTGGTCAGTGCCTTCTGGGGATGGGTGGAGTCTGTCTGGGGGGTGACAGTGCGAGTGCAATTGGCCGATACCACTGCCCCTCTGGTGGTAGGCGTTTCTCTCCCTGCCCAACTGATCAACGGTCGGGGAGAGGTGCTGGCAGATCTGCCCCCTATGCAAGGGTTTTTGGCTCAGCCCGGCCCTCAAGGGGTGCGTCTGCATGGGGTGGTTGACCCGGTGCTGTTCATCGAACCTCAGGAGGGTGGCCTGGTGGCAGTGAATGGCCGCTGGTACTCCGGCAAGGTGCTCTTGACTGGCTACAACATGGTGATGGCCATCAACTACGTGGATCTAGAAGACTATGTGGCCAGTGTGGTGGATGCAGAAATGGGATCCCGGTTCTTCCCAGAAGCCCTGAAGGCGCAAGCGGTGGCAGCCCGCAGCTACGTTCTTTACCATCGCAACTCCCGCGGTTGGTTTGATGTGTTTAGCGATACTCGCTCCCAGGTGTACCGAGGGCTTTCCCAGCGGTCGGCAGCCGCCCTGGAAGCAACACAAGCCACCCGTGGTGTGGTCATGGTGTATGGGGGTCAGTTTGTCAATGCCATGTACAGCGCCAGCAGCGGCGGCCAAACCGTCGGGGTGAGTGGGATCCCTTATTTGATGAGCTTACCGGATGTCAGCCCCTATCCCAAGTTTGGGCATGGCATTGGCATGAGCCAGTGGGGCGCCCAAGAATTGGCCCGCCGAGGCTGGACTTACCGCCAAATTTTGGCCTACTACTACCGAGGGGTCAGCTTTGCTCGTTTGCCAGAGTGAGACCTTCAGTGCCCTGATTTGCTCTGTCTCGTCTGCGTCAACCGAACCGCGGCTTTTGGGCCTGAAAGACCTCTTGGGCTTTGGGATCCCCTCGCTGAGGGCGGCGTTGAACTCCACTTCGGTCATGGTGCTAGAGCCGAGATAGTAGCCCCAACGATACACCAGATCCCCAAGGATGCCGTAGTGTCTCAGGGTTTGCAGATCTTTCATCAGGAGCGCACCGTCACGAACGGATCCCACACCAGAAACCCTGCTCTGCTTTTTCGCCATTCGCATCTTCCCTTACAGCATTTTTGGGCCTGACTTTTAACTTGAAGAAGACCCCGTTTTGTTCCCACCTCAGCTTCAATTTTAGGCTTCTGGGAGTGGCCTCATGGGTAGAACACTCTATGTGTCCCAACAGGATTGCTACCTCAGCCTCGACCAGGAACGCCTGGTTGTCAAACGGGCTGGAGCTGTTCTTCAACAGGCTCAATTGCCCCACTTGGATCAGATTTTGATCTTTGGCCATGCCCAAGTCACAACCCAACTGATCCAGAGTTGCCTAGAGCGCAACATCCCCATCGCCTATCTTTCCCACATGGGGTACTGTGCTGGGCCGTCATCAACCGGCAGGTGCAGACCTACAAGCAGTTTGTA
>NZ_JANSIA010000127.1:0-5290 GCF_047461835.1 Synechococcus sp. R60.1
TGGAAACAAACAGAATGCTATCGCTGCATAGTTGAACAGTGATGTTCAGCAGTGTTCAGCGTAAATGTATCAGCATGGGCAAAGTTGTCATCATTGGGGCGGGGCTGGCCGGCTTGGCTTGCGCCAAAGTGCTGAGCCAGGCGGGGTGGAGGGATGTCCTGGTTCTGGAAAAAAGCGACGGCCCTGGGGGGCGGGTGCGTACCGACAAGGTGGATGGCTTTCGCCTGGATCGCGGTTTTCAGGTGCTGTTCACCGCCTATCCCAAAGTGCGACAGCATTTGGATCTGGGCAAGCTCGATCCCCGTCCCTACCGGCCCGGCGCTATTTTGGCTCAACCCGGTCGCTGCTGGCTGTTGGGGGATCCCCTACGGGATCTGTCCAGCCTTCTCCCCTCTTTGCTCAACCCCTTGGCCAGCTTTGGGGACAAGCTCAAGGTGCTGCAATTGCGATCCGAGCTGGCGCGCCGCAGCCCGGAGCAGGTTTTTCGAGAAGGGCTAGGGGGATCCGATTGCTCGCTGCGGGAGTTTCTGGAGCAGTACGGCTTTTCCCAACAGATCTGCCAGCACTTTTTCTACCCCTTTTTCCGCGGGATCCTTCTAGATCCGGATCTGGGCAGTAGCGCCCGCCTCTTTGCCTTTTATTTCAAGATGATGGCCGAGGGATCCATTGTCACCCCGGCCTTGGGCATGGGAGAACTGGCCCGACAACTGGCCGGTCACCTGTCCCCCGAACAGATTCGCTACCAAACCCCGGTGGAGCGCATCCTGGCAGAAGACGGGAAAGTGCGCGGGATCCGCACCGCCAAGGGTGAAGAGATCCCTGCCGAGTGGGTAGTTTGTGCTACTGATGCCCCTCAGGCACGGGCCTGGCAGGCGGAGCTGTGCCCTCAAGCCCCCACCCCCATTCCCACCCAGGGGCGAGCGGTGACCTGTCTCTACTTCTGCGCCCCCTTTTCCCTCAGCCGCGGCGCCTACTTGTACCTCAACGCCACCGGCCAGGGCTGGATCAACCATTGGGTCCAACTTACCCGCATCAGCCCGGCGCTGGCTCCTCCTGGCCAACACCTGTATTCGGTGGTGGTGCTAGGGGATCCCCCCTTGAGGGACGAGGAACTGGCCCAAGCCTGCCGGGCCGAGCTGCAAACTTACTTCCCCGTCGCGGCAGCGTCGCGTAGCGATAAAGCCCCCTTGGAGCAACTGCGCCTGCTGCGGGTGTACCGGATCCCTTTTGCCCAGTTTGTGCAGCCGCCTGGCTTCCAGCAGCATTTGGTTCCCACCCATAGCGGCCTGCCAGGCCTTCTCTGGGCTGGAGAGTACACTCACCAGAGCAGCATCGAGGGATCCCTGCGCAGCGGCGAACAGGCAGCGGCCTGGATCCTGCAAAAATCGGCCTTGTAGACTTTCTTAACTCTACTCCCGGAACCAAAGCCGGGATCCCGTGGTATGAAGGGGGTGGACTGGATGCCGACGAGGATCCCTCTGCCATGCAAAACGCCACCCTTAGCCCAATCCCGCTCCTGCGGCGGTCGTTTGAGTTGGTAGGTCCCATCTACTGGCCGCTGCTGATCCTGGCCTCTCCAGGCTTTATCCTGGCCATCGTCACGGAGCTGACCCCACTTCTCGGGGGCATCCTCCGACTGGCCTATGGCATTGTTGCACCGATCCTAGGCGGAGCAGCCTTGTGGCTAGTGGATCAGCACCTGAAGCGGCAAGCTCCCCTGCTGGGCAACAGCCTCAACCGAGCGGTCTCGAAGGCAGTGCCTCTAGTTCTGAGCACCCTCTTAGCAGCACTCCTCTCTTGCCTTGCCTCCATCTTTCTGATCATTCCAGGCATTTATGTAGGGGTTAAGCTGGCCCTCACACCTTGTGCCATTGCTCTAGAAAATCAAGGAACTACAGGAGGGCTGCGCTACAGTTGGAATCTCGTCAAAGGTCGTTGGTGGGGCGTGTTTTGGGCCCTTCTGATTGGGGGCTTTATTCTCGGTTTTGGGGTTGGATTGATAGTTGTACTTGTCAGTAGAGTTGTGGCTGATTTTGGCGACTCTGTGGTGAACGTAGTTAGGACTGCCGCTGCCACAGCCGTTGTGCCCATCTTCTGGGTCTATGTGGTTCTCCTGTTCCGATCCCTGCAACGATTGAAGGGGCAAGCAGCCTCCTAGTTTCCGCTTTTGCCCCCATTGGGGATAGCAAAAAGGGTGCTCCCCGTGCCTAGCTTTGAGATGAGAAGGGATCCCTTTTTGGGATTTCGGCTCAACCCAAGATGTCCTAGGTGAGATCCCGTGGTATGAAGGGGGTGGACTGGGCTGCCCACGAGGATCCCTCTGTCATGCAAAACGCTACCCTCAGCCCCATCCCGCTCCTGCAGCGGTCATTCGAGATGGCGGGCCCCATCTATGGGCCGCTGCTGATCCTGGCTTCTCCTGGCTTTGTCATTCCCATCGTTGCGGAGCTGATCCCGCTTGCCGGGGGGATCCTCAACTTGGCCTATGGCCTGATCGGCCTGCCCATCCTGGCAGGGGCAGCCTTTTGGCTGGTGGATCAGCACTTGAAGCAGCGAACTCCCCCGCTGGGCAACAGCCTGGATCGGGCTGTCTCTAGGGCAGTGCCTCTGGTATTCGGCAGCATCCTGCTGGTGCTGATTGTCTCGCTGGGGACGCTGTTGTTTGTGCTTCCCGGCATCTACTGGGGGATAAGGCTGGCTTTCACGCTCTGCGCGATTGCCCTGGAAGACAAAGGTGCCACGGAAGGGTTGGGCTACAGTTGGAACCTCGTCAGGGGCCGTTGGTGGGGGGTGTTTTGGGCATTTCTGGCTGTGGCCTTGATCTTCGGCATCGCGATCCTGATTTCGTTTTTTGTTGGGGGGATCCTGGGAGCTACCCTAGGTGCAGTTGTGGTTCGGAATGCCGTCGCCACAGCAGTTGCGCCTATCTTCGATATCTATACGGTGCTCCTATTCCGATCCCTGCAGCAGCTGCAAGCGCAAGCAGCGTAGTTTGGCTTGCCCTCACCCCCAATCCTTCCCCCCTGGCGAGAGGGAAGTTGCAGTTGGCCTAGGGAGAAGGGCGCTCCAGGATCCCTCCCCCCAGCAGGAGATCCCCGTGGTACCAGACGGCGGCTTGGCCAGGAGTGACCCCAAACTGCGGCTCGGCAAACTGCAGCTTTACCCGCTCTGGCGATTCCGGGATCACCATGGCGGGCACTGGGGGGGTACGGTAGCGCACCTGAACCTCAACAGCCAAGGATGCCGTCGGCGCCGGGATAGAGACCCAGTTGACTTGGCTTACCCACGCTTCAGCCTGGGTAGCCTCCTCCCGTTCCCCCACGACAATGCGGTTCATGGCCGCATCGATGCGCACCACGTAAAGCGGACGGGAAGAGGCAATCCCCAACCCCTTGCGCTGGCCCACCGTGTAGTGGTGGATGCCCTCATGGGATCCCAGCACTCGCCCCTGGGTATCGACGATTTCCCCTGGCCTTTGCCCAAGGTACTGATCCAAAAAGCTCCGCATCGAGCCATAGGTTTCAATCAAGCAGAGATCCTGGCTTTCGGGCTTGTCGGCTGTAACCAGCCCGTAGCGGGCAGCCAACTGACGGGTTTGGGCCTTGGTGTACTCGCCCAAGGGGAAGAGGCTATGGGCTAGGTGCTCTTGGCTGAGGTCGTAGAGAAAATAGGACTGATCCTTCTGCCGATCTACCGCCCGCAGGAGTTGGTAACGTCCTAGCCCGGCGTTAAAGCGCACCCGTGCGTAGTGGCCGGTGGCCATCTGCGAGATGCCCAGCTTTTCGCGGGCATAGGCCAGCAACGGGCCGAATTTCACCAGCTTGTTGCATTGGGAGCAGGGCAGGGGAGTAATGCCCTCCGCGTAGCCGGCTACCAGGTAATCGACAATGTTGGCCTGGAACAGCTCGCGGCTATCCACCACATGGTGCGGGATCCCCAGCTGCTCACAAACAGCTGCCGCATCCACCAAGCCTTCGGTACAGCACTGCCCCTTCCCCCTCATGAGCCAGAGGGTGACCCCCTCCACGGCGTAGCCCTGTTCCTGCAAAAGGGCCGCCACCGTAGAGCTATCCACACCCCCAGAAAGGGCCGCCACAATGCGGGGCCGCGACGGGGATGCAACAGGTGAAACCGATGAGTGGGGGCTGATAACCATTGAGACAAGGGATCCTAGGAAAAGAAAGGCTCAGCCGGAAACAGAGGAGGCCTCTCTCTGGGGATTGGGGAACCCGGAACAAGCTGAGCCGGGATCTTTACTTTAGCCTTCCTCAGAATTGGCTGGCCCGGATCCCTTCTCAGGGGTGGTTTCTGAGATGCCCCTTTGCCGCAAGCGCCGCAGCGAATCCAGAGCCGCCGCCGCAACGCTATCGTGGGGATCCCTGGCCAGGTAGTTGAGAGCAGAAACGCTCTTGGGGGAAGGCAAATTGCCCAGCGCTTGGGCCAGCCGCTGCCGCACCAGCCAGTCTTCCGATTGGGCAAACTCCAGAATCCGATCCAACGCCCGCAGATCCCCCAATTCCCCCAAAGCCGCAATGGCCGCTTGCTGCAGCAACACCTCCGGCCCATCCAAGGCTCGCAGAAGCACCTCGTAAGCCCGCGGATCCTTCAAGTTCCCCAAGGCCACCGCGGCACTGAAGCGCACCAGCCATTCTACATCCTCGTAGAAAGCACGCACTAAAGCTTCAAAAGCCCGCGGATCTTCCAAGTAGCCCAGGGCACCTGCCGCGTCGGCGCGAATGCCATAATCCGGGTCTTGGGTGAGGATTTCCAGCAATTTGGGCAGACAGGCGTCCGTTTGCTTGATCCCCAGGGCAAAGACGGCAAAAGAGCGCACCTGCAGGTTCTCATCGTCGATGACCTGCAAAATCAGCGGCACCGCCTGCTCTGCCGGCACATCCCGCAACTGGGCCAAGGCCACCATCCGGTCCGCAGAACGCGGGCTGCGCAAGCGTTGAGCGATCTCCTGTAAACGGGCGGGGTTGGCGGGATCCAAAGCAGAGACAGTCATGGCGTTAACAAATATTTACAATCTTTCTTCAGTATGGCAAACGAGGCTGCGCTTGGACAGAGGCCGTCTTTGTCTGGCCCGGTCGGGATCTCTGGGGACATGGTGCCACTGTTTCGATCGACAAATCCTAGCACTGTTGTCGAGAAAAGCAGGTTGACTTGGCCCCATCACGAAGATTTTGGATATTTTGGTGGAGAGGATACGAGGCTGATACATTTACGCTGAACACTGCTGAACATCACTGTTCAACTATGCAGCGATAGCATTCTGTTTGTTTCCAAA
>NZ_JANSIA010000128.1:0-5229 GCF_047461835.1 Synechococcus sp. R60.1
TTGAGTTTTCTCTATCTCGTCAGTGCTCTCTTTTGGCTCAAATGAAAGATCAACACAACCTAGTTTGGAATGACTATGATTTGTAATTTTTTACAGAAAGAGGCGTTTTTCAAAAGCTGAGCTGGCACTTGTTCTCTCGTTTTAACAAGTTGGCCAGAAACTTCTTAAGCTTTCTCTACTCTGTAGGCACGCTCTTCTGGATCCAGCTGATCCAGCTAGACCAGGGCATGGGGTAAGACTACTCCAAGATCCTATTCTCCCTCGGGGGGTGCTGCCGCCTCAGAATCCAAAATGGCCCCTGCTCCGTAAGAGTCAATATCGATGGCCTGGGATCCACCGGCAGCCAACAGAGCCATCAGGGATCCCAACTGCCACCACACCAAGCCTGCCGTGCTCAACACTAGGATCCCACCGACGCAGGCGGCCAAGGCCATAGACAGGCCAAACACGTTCAGACACGCGGCCACAAACCCAGAGGTAAACAGGCAGCAGAGACTGTAGGTGAGGATCACCCCAGGAGTGCGGTAGCGAATTTGCGCTTGGCTATCCCGGTTGAGCTGCCAAAGGGCCACCTGGTATTCCAAATTGTCCTTGAAAATGATGCCAAAGATAACAGCAAAAAAGCTGAATAAGGCGATGGCAGAGTAAATGGGGGGATTGACGAAGGGATCAGAAAGGGATTCCATAGGGCTGACCTCGGTTTGGGATCCAAGTCCTTAGCTTAACACTTCTTAGCATCACAGAAGATGTCTAGCAGGTCAATGTCAACAACACAACCGATAACGCCAGACCCAGTTGGGGCATGATGAGAACTGGTCGGGTATCACCTCATCTGCAAAAGGGCTGTAATCTGAGATGGGGGCTAAGAGCAGTAGGATGTTCGACAAGGGGCTGTAGCTCAGATGGATAGAGCAAGCGCCTCCTAAGCGCTAGGTCGGCGGTTCAAGTCCGCCCAGTCCCGTCTCCTCAAGCCGCCAAATCTCGCCCAGGCAAGTCAATGATAAAGGTTGCAGGAGTTGTGCAGGTCGTAGCCAGAGACCAGAACCTCTTGCTGGCGATCCCCGAGGCCGATGTCACAGCGCAGGGGATTCCCACCAGCAGCTGTGTAGGTGTGAGACTCCGTCATCCAACGAATGCCGCTTGGGCCAGGTGTGGGAGGAACAACTTCGGGAAGACGGTAGTTGTAGGCTTGCCAGGGATCTTGCAGATAACGATCCCCGTGGATCCCTCCGAATTGAATATCGGCGTAGCTGGAAGGATAAACCGTAAAATCCATGCGGAAGATTTCTGAAGCGCGGCCAATGGTCGCCAAAGCTGTCTGGGCTTCAGCAACTCTGGAGCGGCGAATGTGGTTGAGCAGGTTGGGAATGGCCACCGCGCAGAGAGTACCGACAATCACGATGACCACCAGCAACTCGATCAATGTCATGCCACGAGGAGCCGCAGTGGCCAGACGAAAGAGGATTCTCCGGAGATACACTTCATGAGGGGAAAACCGACTCATAGCAGTTCCAGTCCCGCTTCGGGAGAAATCAGGCACTTAGCTAAACCCAAAGGAGCTTGCCCCAGTATTCCAGCCTTTCCTTGGTTTCAGGTTACCCTTTGCGGATCCAAAACTTTCCCTGTCAAATCACGCGAACTCCTGAATCCAAAACCTCACTGGCTATCAACTGTAGGTAAATTTTTTGTAAACTGGCTTCAAGTTTTAAGGCCAGATAAATCTGAGTTCACTGTGAACTGTTTTCGCGGCTGTCTATGGGGTGACACTGCCAGTTGCTACTGCCCCAAACTTTTATGTGTTACCCATTTTTGGAACAGCAACAGATGAATTTTTGCCTGTGGCTATCTCAATCCCATGGACGGGAATGTCAGACTTATGGTCATTTCGATTCAAACTGGGGCACTGACCCACGCCTAAAACCTTTACTTTCAGAGCGGCGGGAGCTTTGGCAGGATGAGTACGTCGTTCTCAGCCCCCTGTTGGGATGGGGCAATACCCCGATTAGCCCAAGATGTCTATACAGCGGCGAATCAATACCTCGCTCATGCGTTGGCGGTAAAAGGCGCTGGCCCGAAAATCCGCGATCCAGCCGTGGGCTTGCTCTGCCAAAAGTTGGGGAAGATGTTCTGGATCGGGCCGGGATCCCAGCCGCACCAGTTGTGGGGGTGAAAGGGCAGCATTGAGCCCGAAGCGATAATCGCCTGAGTCGGGATCGCGGGATCCAGTGACGATCACCAAGGCGGGATCCGTTTGGGTGATGCCGAGCCGCTGAAAGGTGCTGGGGCCGCGCAGCCGTTGGGCCGGGATCCAGATGGATCGCAAGGCTTCCCCCGGCTGCAGCAGAGTTTGTTGGGGGCCGGTTTGAAAGTCCTGAGCGGGGATGTGGCGCAGGGATCCCTGCAGATCGATCAGCGTGTAGGTGGCCTCAAGAGCGATCAACACGGGTGCTACGACACCGACACTCAGGGCCAGGCAGAGATTTCCCCCTATCGTTGCCAGGTGGGCCACCTTAAAAGAGGCCAAAGACGCCATTCCCTCGCACAGGGCGCGGATCCCTGGCCAATGGGGTGGCCAATCGTATTGCAACAGTTGCTGGAAGGTACAGGTTGCCCCCAGTTTTAGCCCTTCTGCGCTGATTTCCAGCTCATTCCAGCCCAGAGGATGCAAATCGACCAGTCCCCGCAGGTGGGGTTGCGGCTGGGAGAAGAGCCAAGTCCCCCCGGCCAGCCAGTTCCAGCCGGGATCCCAGGCGGTCAAGTCCTCAAGCTGTCGGGGACGAATGTAAGTGTGCAGATGGTGCAGATCCATCGGTTCTCTCAGGCAGGGATCCAGACTGCAGGCTTCAGGGGGCTAGAGAGCTTCCTGAAAGCATTGGGCGAGGGCCTGGCACAGCTCAGGGACAACATCAGCAGGCCAAAAACCTTCTCCGCGCCGGCCTTGATGCAATTGCACATAGAGACCCCAGGCAGTGGCGCTGCCGCTGGCTATCAGGGTCAAAGCAGGGAAAGTCTGCTCCAGCGTAATGCTCTCCTCCGCCATCAGTTGGGAGGCGATGGCCTCCATATCCTGCTGCAGGCGCTGCACCCCCTGCACAAACGCTTGCCACTCCTCCTGAGTGAGCTCCAGCGCCCAGGTTTCTCCCCCCACCAGCGCAACAAAAGGGGAACGGGTGGGATCCCAGCCCAGCCTCCAGCCGGATCCCTTGTGCAAAGAGGGGCGGCGTCCCGCCGTGGCGATTGGGAACCCGTCGTCGGGAACAGACATGCGAGGAAAAGCATCCATGGTGCTCCGCACCGCTAACGCGACCACTGCAGGTGGGCCAGAAAAGATGCGGGTAAAATCGACAGGGTGTGTTTTAGGATAAAGCGGCCATGGCCAGTTGTCAGCCTCCCACTGCCAAACCTCGCCGGTTTTCAAGGACTTCGTCCTGCAAGCAGAGCACCCTCATTTCCGGCTTGGGCCTGTTGCTGACGGCCTTGGCGCTCCATGCCGCCGACGCGACCGGCGTTGGCGAAGAGACCTTGGCCACGGCGGCCACCCCCGAAAACCCAATCCTGCACATAGGCATTGTGCAACGCTTTGGCCGTTCTGAGACGGATCAGGTGGAGCTGGCAGCGCCGACGGGATCCCTTCTCACCCTGGAATTCCCTCAAGCAGACGGCAGCACCCAGACCCAGCGAACGCCTCGGGTCAGCATCGGCATTGTCAATCGCGCCCTGACCACCCCGGAAACCGTATACCGTCTAATCCTCAGCAGCCACAAAAGTTTTGAGAGTGCCGAGGCCAACGCCAACCATTGGCAGTCTCTGGGCATCAGCACCGAGATCGCCCAGCCGCAAGAATGGCAGGTGTGGGCCAACCGCGCCTACACCCCGCAACAACTGATCCAGATTCAGCAGTATGCCCAGAAGGAAGGGATCCCCCATGTGCGGCTCGAGGTGCAGGAGCGACGCGAACGGGCGGAGCTAAGCTGGGTTCATGAACACTTTCGCTACCACCGCACCCGCCTCAGGGTGAACTCCGATGCTGGCTATCTGCGGGTGAACGACCGCCACTACGCCGGATCCATCACCTTTCAGCCCAATGCCTACGGCAGCTACACTGTGGTCAATGCCGTGCCTCTGGAAACCTATTTGCGGGGGGTAGTTCCCCACGAGGTGGGGCCAGGGGCCCCTTTTGCCGCGATGGCCGCCCAGGCGATTTTGGCGCGCACCTACGCCCTCAAGAACCTCCACCGCTTTCAGGTTGACGATTATCAGCTCTGTGCCAATACCCACTGCCAGGTTTACAAGGGATTGACCGGAACCCACCCGCGGGCTGACGAGGCCATTCGCCAGACCAGCGGCCTGGTGCTCACCTACAACGGCGAGCTGGTGGATGCCGTTTATTCTTCCACCAACGGTGGCGTCTCGGCGGCCTTTGAAGACGTTTGGGACGGGGATCCGCGCCCCTACCTACGCCCGCAAGCGGATATTGCCCATCGTGCTCCGCAGGGCGAGGAGCGCCATCAACCGGGTAAGCCCCTGGATTTGCGGCAGGAGAGCAGCTTCCAGGCGTTTTTGGCCCAGCGAGAGGGCTTCAACGAAGCAGGAGTATCCCGCCTATTCCGCTGGGAGTTCTCCCTATCTCTGGAGGAGCTGAACACCCAGTTGCGGGCCGGCCAAGACTACCTAGGGATCCCGATGCCCACCTGGAGCAGCATCGCGGGGATGCAGATCCTGGAGCGCTCCGCCAGTGGCCGGGTGCAGGTGATGCAATTGGACTTGCAGACGGCAGAAGGGATCCGCTCGATTCTTTTGCGCAAGGATCAGGTACGCTTGGCTTTTCCTCGCCTGTACAGCACCCTGTTTCGGATAGAGCCTCTGAAACAAGGGGAGCGATTGGCAGGCTATCGCTTCATCGGTGGCGGCTTTGGCCATGGGGTGGGCCTGAGCCAGTATGGCTCCTATACCCTGGCTCGGCAGGGGTTTAACGCGGCACAAATCCTGGCTTTCTACTACCCCGGCACCACCTTGGCCCCGCTGGGATCCCTATCCTTGCAGTTGCCTGCCGCCTCAGCAGCCTACTCTATCCGCTAGAGGTTGGGTGAAAGTTATGGCCGTTCGCGACAGCGGGACAGAGCCTTTAGAAGAGCATGACTCTAGTCAATAGTAAGCTCAACTATACTGAAAATAATGTATAATATGTTCAGTACGGATTACTACCAGTTGATCTTTCTGTTTACTTTC
>NZ_JANSIA010000129.1:0-3249 GCF_047461835.1 Synechococcus sp. R60.1
CCCAAGGCCACCCCTTGGATCCCCTTAGCGCCGAGGAAATGCGGCAAGTGGTGCAGATCCTGCGCCGGCAACGGCCCCTCAGTTCTCAGTGGCGCTTTGTAACCATCCAGCTACACGAGCCGGATCGGCCTTGGATGGAAACTTGGCAGCCGGGGCAGCCGTGGGATCGGCAGGCTTTCGTGGTGCTGTTGGATCCCGCCGCTGGCAACACCTACGAAGCCGTGGTCTCTCTGTCAACACAGCAGGTGCGCTCTTGGCAGCTCATTGCGGGCGTGCAGCCCCCTCTGCTCGACGATGAGGTGTACGCCTGCGACCGCCTGCTCAAGGAGGATCCCCAATTTTTGGCGGCTCTGCAGCGGCGGGGGATTGCCGATGTGGATTTGGTGATGGTGGACTACTGGACGGTGGGCTACTTCGGGATCCCGGAAGAAGAAGGGCGGCGGCTGGTGCGAGGCTTTTGTTTCCTACGTACTTCCCCTTGCGACAACGGCTATGCCCGCCCCATCGAGGGGCTCTACCCCTGGATTGACCTCAACCGCATGCAAGTTGTCAAGGTGGAGGATCGGGGTCTGTGGCCCTTGCCGCCGGAGTCCGGTAACTTCGACGAGCTGTTTTTCAAAGATTTTCGCCAAGACTTGAAGCCGCTAGAAATCACTCAGCCCCAAGGGGTGAGCTTCCAGGTGGACGGCCACCACATCCGCTGGCAGAAGTGGGATCTGCGCATCAGCTTTAACCCGCGAGAGGGGCTCGTCCTCCACCAGGTGAGCTACGAGGATCAAGGCCGCCTTCGCCCCATTCTCTATCGGGCTTCGGTAGCCGAGATGGTGGTGCCCTACGGGGATCCGCGGGATCCCCACTGTCGCAAAAATGCCTTTGATGTGGGGGAATACGGCATTGGCATGCAGGCCAATTCCCTGCAGCTGGGCTGCGACTGTCTGGGGGAAATCTACTACTTCGATGCCTGGCTGCCCACCAACAGCGGTGAGCCCATGCTTTTGAAAAATGCCGTCTGCATGCACGAGGAGGATTTTGGCATCCTTTGGAAGCACACCGACTGGCGCACGGAACGGGCGCAGGTGCGGCGCTCGCGGCGGTTGGTGCTTTCCTTTTTCACCACCATTGGCAACTACGACTACGGCTTTTTCTGGTACTTCTACCAGGATGGCACGCTGGAGTTTGAAGCCAAGCTCACCGGCATCATCAACACTTGCGCCACGTTGCCGGGGGAAGAGCCGGAGTTTGGCGTCTTGGTGGCACCCCAATTGTCTGGCCTCAACCACCAGCACTTTTTCACTGTCCGCCTCGATATGGCGGTGGATGGGCCGTGCAACTCCCTCTATGAAGTGCATGCAGAACCTCTGCCTCTGGGGCCGGATAACCCTCACGGCAACGCCTTTCGCGCCCGCTCCACCCTGCTCAAAACCGAGCAGGAGGCTAAGCAAACGGTGGATCCCTTGCGGGGCCGCTATTGGAAGATTGTCAACCCCAATCGCCACAACCGCCTGGGACAGCCGGTGGCCTACAAACTGATGCCGGGGGAAAACGTCCAGCTTTTGGCCCACCCCAACTCTTGGCTGTACCGACGGGCAGGATACCTGGCCCACCACCTCTGGGCCACGCCCTACCATCCCGGCGAGAAGTTCCCAGCAGGGGACTACCCCAACCAACACCCCGGTGGCGAAGGGCTGGTGCAATGGACGCAAGCGAACCGCTCCCTGGAAAACACCCGCCTGGTGCTCTGGTATAGCTTTGGCTGCAATCACTTCCCCCGCACCGAGGACTGGCCGGTGATGCCGGTTAGCTACATCGGCTTTATGCTCAAGCCCCTGGGCTTCTTTGAGTGCAACCCAGCTCTGGATGTGCCTCCTCCCCCGCCGAAGACCAAAGGCTGCTGCAGCTTTATTGACTACCCCCCTGCCTAGAGGGCGAGGATTCTTTCAAGTGCGAACAGCTTGGGCGCGACAGGAGTGAGAGGGGAGGCACTCTTCGCCCACGGGGCTTGAGACCTGGTTTCTGGGTCACCGTAGCAGGTGCCTTCCATTGCTCAGCCCCGGTCTTTGGTGCTGGGCAAAAGCTCTGCTCAGATCTGCTCAGATTGAGAGTTCACAAGCTGCTGCGAATCACAAACGAGTAGTTGCTGCCCGGTTCCAGCAGATAGTCGGATTTTTCCAGAAAGCGGCTCAAGGGCTCGCAAATCAAAGCTCGCCCCACAGAAGGCTCCACTCTGAGTTCCCCGGCCCGAAAGCACCAGCAAAAGCGCCAAACCCAACCATTGGCATTGACTTCCCCCTCAATGGCACCCTCTTGCCAAGAGCGGCGGGTAATTTGGATGTGGGCAGTGGTCTGAGGCAGTCGGCTCATCCGGCATCTCCCGACGGGATCCCTTGTAGGGTAGCGCGTGGCTCCCTCGCTGCCGCCAGCAGATCCAGCATGGGGAGTGAGGTATCAGAAGCTCAACCCATTGAGTGAAAGGGATCCCGTACACAGGGTCAGTTCTTTCGATCTTCTGAGAGCGGCTGCAACAAACCCCCCAGGGTAGGGGGGCTGTTTCCTGGGCTCCTGCTGTAGGAAAAGCTGGCCAGAAGCTAGCGAGCGGCAGTTGCAAGGGTCTTCGAGGATTTTTTCTCTGGCTTTTCAGCCGCAACCTCTGCTAACAAAGCTCGCAGGCTGGGAAAAAGGAAGTGGTTCTCCTCGACATATTGCGCGCCGAACAACCCCTTCTCCGCCCAAAAAAACCGATCAACTGTATGTTCATTTCGTCGCACCAAAATCAGCGCGGGGGGCTGAATAGACTTCTCCTGAATATATTTTCGAGCAGCGGTTACAGACTTCTCTTCACCACTGTCCAAATTAAATTGAGGAATGTGATCTAAAATTTTGCGCCCTTCCAGACGACGGCGGCTCTTACGCTTTCTTCTCCTAACCAATGTAAGCCTCCTGTAGAAGGATGACCGAACAACCGCAACCGCAAAGAATATATCAGCGCTGCTTAAGAAAAGCAATAACTTTTACCCATTTTTGTTATCATCTTTTACAAAGGCAATAAAGACAGCAGTCGCCCTCAAAGCCGTTGAAGGGTTACTTATGGACGCGCCCAAAAAATCTAATCGGGAACCTTTCTCCGAACAAAAAATCCTCCAACAATCGCCTGCAAAGAGAGCTGGCGATTGGGCGTTTGCTAGGTTGACTGCTGATATTGATAGGGGATCCACGGGCTCTGACACCTGCGAAGAAAGTCAGATGCCGATG
>NZ_JANSIA010000129.1:3349-4945 GCF_047461835.1 Synechococcus sp. R60.1
AGATCCCCAGCATGTCCACACAGCCCTTTCGCGAGTTCATCCTGGGAGCCCTGGAGTGAGGAGTTCTGGTACCGTAGGGATTGGATAGATCGCGCCTCAGGTGCCGGCAAGCTGGAATGGGCTTGATGGGCTGCCAGGACTGCGTTGAACCGATTAGACGGAATTCAGGCATCTTGCTAGTCTGGCTTCAGGTTTGGCTGCACCTCAAGGGCTTAGGTCTATCTTGTCTGGGTTTGGGGAGTTTTGGGCATGATGAAATTCGCGTTGCTGATGGGTCTGGGACTCAGCTTGGGATCCCTGCCGGCTTGGGCACAGGGAGCAACCCCGTCGCCTGGCCCTGCTGCAACTGCTTCTCCAACTTCGGGGGAGGCTCCGGCCACAGCAACTCCTAGCCCTCTGGCATCTCCGACTCTAACCCCAGAGCAAGTCACCGATGCCCAGGTGGAACAGTTGGTGCGGATTTTGTTGGAGTTGGATCCCCTGATTCGGGAAGCGAGCGCCCAACTGCGGGAAACCCAGAACGAGGAAGAGTACGAGCAAATTATGCGGCGCACAGAAACCCAAGCCAGCCGCATTGTCGAGGAGCAAGGGCTGACAGTGCTTCAATACCGCGAATTGATGACCTTGGCGAACGAAAATCCTGTTCTCAACCAGCGGGTTCGGGCCCGCTTGCAAGAAGTTTTGCAGGAAGGGGAAGCTTCCAACTCTCCAAAGCCGGCCACCCCGACGCCTACACCCTAGGCTGAGCTGGCTTGCCTTGGCCAAAGGCAGGGAGAACCTGAGGCAGCCGCAAAGTAAAACAGGTGCGATTGGCCTCGCTGTTGAGGTGAATGCTTCCTTGCAACAGGCTTACCCGCTGCTGCACGAGGGCCAACCCCAACCCTGTCCCCCCTTGCCGCCAGGGATCCACGCTGGGCACCCGATAGAACTTCTCGAATACCCGCTTTTGTTCTTCCAGGGGAATGGTTACGCCGGTGTTGAGGACTTGGATGTCCAGGTGGTCGGAATGGCAGGTGGCCTGAAGGCTGATCAGGTGCCCAGCAGGGGTGAATTTACATGCATTTTTCAGCAATTCCGCCAGCATCGACTTTAGCACTCCCGGCAGGGTAAAAATGGCAGGCAGTCCTGGAGGGATCCCAAGGCTGAAGCGCTGATGGCGGCTATGGGCCTCCTGAGCAAAGGGCTCCGCGATCTGGGGCAACCACTCTTGCAGCTCCAACCAGCAGGGCCGCTGTGAACCGTTCGCGTTAGCGGGACGGAGTCCCTTGAGCACCTCTAACTGCTGCAGTTCCAGCAGATCCTCGACCAGTTTGATCTCCCGCTCGCATTCGTTGTCCAACACCTTCAAGTACTGAGAGATCTTGGCCGGATCCGGGGATCGGGCAGCGCCCTGAGCAGGCAGCAGAACGGCGCTGAGCAGGTGGATGGCCATTTTCATGTTGGAAAGAGGGGTGCGCAGCTCGTGGGACACCGTGCTAAGGAAGTCATTTTTCAGGCAATCCAGCCGCTGCAATTCCTGTATCTGGCGATCCAGTTGGGCGGTGCGGGCCTGTACCTTTTCTTCCAGGGTGCGGTTCAGCTCCTGAACCTGTTGGA
>NZ_JANSIA010000130.1:0-2861 GCF_047461835.1 Synechococcus sp. R60.1
CCGAAAACTGGGGCAAGTGGCTTGGGGCGTTCCGCGTGGTGCAGGGCAGTCTGCAGATGCCGCGCTTTAAGATCGAGGCGAAGTGCGACCTGAAGCCCCCGCTAAGTGCGCTGGGGATGGGCGTCGCGTTTGACCCCGACCGCGCCGACTTCAGCCGAATTGCCGATGTGTCGCCTGAGCGGCTGTTCATCCAAAAGGCGATTCAAAAGGCGGTGGTGGAGGTGGACGAGGAGGGCACCAAAGCCGCAGCGGCGACGGGAGTCACCATAGGCTTGACCTCCGTGCCTATAGACCAGTTCAACCTCGTTGCAGACCGCCCGTTCCTGTTTGCGATTGTGCATCAGCCGACGGGTGTGGTGCTGTTTCTGGGCGTTGTGCGGCAGCCCGGAGCGTAGGGGCGACGCCCTTTTTGAGCCGAAGCCCCGCGAATTGGCAGAAATTCGGGGGGAATTTGCCCCGAATCGGGCTTAAACCCTTGACAACGCTGTCGCGGGCATGGTAATATATAGCCCGCCTCAGAGCAAGGGACTTTGGGGCGGAAGCGATACCTTGAGATCCCAGAACCTGCGTGCGGAAGGGTGATGCCCTTGACAAACGCGCCTGGGATGTGGTATAATCCAACTCGCCGACGCTTTGCCGAAAGGCGTGTCGGCGCGTGCGCTTGTTGCAACGGCGGCAAGCGCAGAATAAACCTTGAAAACCGGGCAGGTAAGAACGCTTTGCGAGGCCAGTCAACTTGGAAAACGAGCCTGCGTAAGCAGGGATTGCGTTTTCTGACGGAGAGTTTGATCCTGGCTCAGGGCGAACGCTGGCGGCGTGCCTTAGACATGCAAGTCGAGCGGTAGGCGTCCTTCGGGGCGCCGAGAGCGGCGAACGGCGGAGTAACACGTGGGTAACCTGCCCCGAAGACTGGGATAACCCGGGGAAACTCGGGCTAATACCGGATGTGGATGCCTTGGCTTTGGCGAAGGCATCTAAACGGGTTTCCGCTTCGGGATGGGCCCGCGGCCTATCAGGTTGTTGGTGAGGTAATGGCTCACCAAGCCGACGACGGGTAGCCGGTCTGAGAGGATGATCGGCCCGAGGGGCACTGAGACACGGGCCCCACTCCTACGGGAGGCAGCAGTCGGGAATTTTGGGCAATGGGCGCAAGCCTGACCCAGCGACGCCGCGTGGAGGACGAAGCCCTTCGGGGTGTAAACTCCTTTTAGTGGGGACGAACGCAGACGGTACCCACAGAAAAAGCCCCGGCTAACTACGTGCCAGCAGCCGCGGTAATACGTAGGGGGCGAGCGTTGCCCGAATTTACTGGGCGTAAAGCGCACGTAGGCGGCTTCGTAAGTCTGGTGTGAAATCTCACGGCTCAACCGGGAGGCTGCACCAGATACTGCGGAGCTCGAGGACGGGAGAGGAGATCGGAATTCCCGGTGTAGCGGTGAAATGCATTGATATCGGGAGGAACACCAGTGGCGAAGGCGGATCTCTGGCCCGTTGCTGACGCTGAGGTGCGAAAGCTGGGGGAGCGAAAGGGATTAGATACCCCTGTAGTCCCAGCCCTAAACGATGGGCGCTAGGTGTTGGGGGATTAACCCTCAGCGCCGAAGCTAACGCATTAAGCGCCCCGCCTGGGGAGTACGGCCGCAAGGTTGAAACTCAAAGGAATTGACGGGGGCCCGCACAAGCGGTGGAGCATGTGGATTAATTCGATACAAACCGAAGAACCTTACCTGGGCTTGACATCCACGAGAAACGCCCTAGAAATAGGGCGCCTCGGTGGGGAAACTCACCGACCCGTGGACACCGGTTGCATGGCTGTCGTCAGCTCGTGCCGTGAGGTGTTGGGTTAAGTCCCGCAACGAGCGCAACCCTTGTCCTCTGTTGCCAGCGGGTCATGCCGGGCACTCTGAGGAGACTGCCGTGGTCAACACGGAGGAAGGTGGGGACGACGTCAAGTCAGCATGGCGGTTACGTCCAGGGCGTCACACATGCTACAATGGGTGGTACAAAGGGCAGCCAACGCGCGAGCGGGAGCGAATCCCAAAAAACCACCCTCAGTTGGGATCGCAGTCTGCAACTCGACTGCGTGAACGCGGAATCGCTAGTAACGGCGGGTCAGCCATACCGCCGTGAATACGTTCCCGGGCCTTGTACACACCGCCCGTCAAGTCACCCGAGTCGGCTGCACCCGAAGTCGGTCGCCTAACCCACACGGGAGGGAGCCGCCGAAGGTGTGGCTGGTAAGGGGGACTAAGTCGTAACAAGGTAGCCGTACCGGAAGGTGCGGCTGGATCACCTCCTTTAACGGAAGCAACTCTCTACGGCGCGCAAAGCACTACCTGCTCGGTTTTGAGGGAGCCACATACGGGCGCGTAGCTCAGTCGGTTAGAGCGCACCCCTGATAAGGGTGAGGTCATTGGTTCGAATCCAATCGCGCCCACCAGTGGGGGCGTAGCTCAGCGGGAGAGCACCTGCTTTGCACGCAGGGGGTCACCGGTTCAAATCCGGTCGCCTCCACCAACCTAACCCTCAGCGCCTTACGGGGCGCTCAGGGTTGGGCTGATGAGGCGCCCACAGTACGGGCAACGGACCCAACGATTTCCACTTTGACAACTGGACTGGAGTCATCGAGAAGCGCGCCAAAGTAGGCAAGCTACTAAGGGCGCACGGCGGATGCCTAGGAGCAAGGAGCCGATGAAGGGCGTGGTCAGCTGCGATAAGCTGCGAGGAGCCGCAAACAGGCGTTGATCCGCAGATCCCCGAATGGGAGAACCCGGCCACCGAATGGGTGGTCACCCACCGCTGAACCCATAGGCGGTGTGGAGGGAACCTGGGGAACTGAAACATCTCAGTACCCAGAGGAA
>NZ_JANSIA010000130.1:2961-4910 GCF_047461835.1 Synechococcus sp. R60.1
CCCTGTGCGAATCTGCCCGGACCACCGGGTAAGGCTAAATACTCCTTGCTACCGATAGCGCAACCAGTACCGTGAGGGAACGGTGAAAAGCACCCCGGAAGGGGAGTGAAAGAGAACCTGAAACCGTGCGCTTACAAACAGTCGGAGGACTATACCCCTCTGGGGGACAGTCTGACGGCGTGCCTTTTGCAGAATGAGCCGGCGAGTTACGCTCAGCGGCAAGGTTAAGCGTCTCAGACGCGGAGCCGTAGCGAAAGCGAGTCCTTACAGGGCGACTCAGTCGCTGGGCGTAGACCCGAAACCGCGCGATCTACCCCTGGTCAGGCTGAAGCCGTGGTAACACACGGTGGAGGGCCGAACTGGTGACCGTTGAAAAGGTCTCGGAGGAACTGGGGGTAGTGTGGTGAAATGCCAATCGAGCGCGGAGATAGCTGGTTCTCCCCGAAATGCATTGAGGTGCAGCCTCACGCGCTATGCTATGCAGGTAGAGCCACTGGATGGGCTAGGGGCCCTACCAGGTTACCGAACCCAACCAAACTCCGAATGGCATAGCAGGAAGCGTGGGAGTGAGACAGCGACGGATGAGCGCCGTTGTCAAAAGGGTAACAGCCCAGACCGCCCGCTAAGGTCCCCAAACACAGGCTAAGTGTGAAAGGATGTAGGGTCGCGTAAACAACCAGGAGGTTGGCTTAGAAGCAGCCATCCTTTAAACAGTGCGTAACAGCTGACTGGTCGAATGTGACCCTGCGCCGACAATGTAAGGGGGCTCAAGCCTGTTACCGAAGCGGCGGGTTCCCGCAAGGGAGCGGTAGGGGAGCGTTCTGCTCGCAGTGAAGGTGGAGCGGAAGCACCACTGGAGCGTGCAGAAGTGAGAATGCCGGCACGAGTAGCGAGAAGACGGGTGAGAATCCCGTCCGCCGAAAGCCTAAGGGTTCTTCAGGCAGGTTCGTCCGCTGAAGGTTAGGCGGTCCTAAGTCGAGGGCGAAACGCCGTAGGCGAAGGGCAGTGGGTCAACATTCCCACCCCAGGTGGTGGAGCCAAGCGGTGACGCTTCAGAATCGGTCGGGCGCAGAGTTGGAAGGCTGCGCTCGCCCCAGCGGCAACTCTGGGGCGACGAAGGGATCCCGCGCGGTGAACGAAGCGACCGTGACTGGAGCCGAGAAAACCCGTGTAGCGTTGAAACCACCTGACCGTACCGCAAACCGACACAGGTAGGCGAGGCGAGGAGCCTCAGGCGCGCGAGAGAAGTCCCGCTAAGGAACTCGGCAAATTGACCCCGTAACTTCGGGAGAAGGGGTGCCTCGAAAGAGGTCGCAGCAAAGCGGGCCCGGCGACTGTTTACCAAAAACACAGCTCTCTGCGAAGGGGAAACCCGATGTATAGGGGGCGACGCTTGGCCAATGCCCGTAGGTTAAGGGGAGGGGTCAGCCGCAAGGTGCAGCCCTGAACTGAAGCCCGGGTGAATGCCGGCCGTAACTCTAACGGTTCGTCACAGGGCCGTTGTAAAATCTGGCTATATGCTGGAACAGCTCGTGTATCCCACACTACCGAGGAGGTGACAATGTGATGGGTGGAGCCAATCAGCAGGAAAGACTTGAAGTCACCGAAGAGGCGAAATGGTTCCTCGCAGGGTTCATCGAAGGCGAAGGCTCGCTGCTGGTGAGCATCAAACACCACGACACCAGCCGCTACGGATACTATGTTGACCCAGAGTTCCATCTGGTGCAACACCGCAGCGGACTACCCCTGCTCAAACTCGCCCAGCAAGTCTTCGGCACAGGACGGATTTTCCCGAAACCGGGAAGTCCCAACTGCTATGTCTACGCCATCCACTGTCGGCGTAGCCTCTGGGAGAAGGTCGTACCCTACTTCGAGAAGTATGTGGTACCCTTCTCATGCAAGCGCGAAACCTTCTATCGGTTCCGCGAAATCCTGGAACTGATGAACCA
>NZ_JANSIA010000131.1:0-4865 GCF_047461835.1 Synechococcus sp. R60.1
ATGACTTTTGCCAAACCGCCTAAAGCTCAGTAAATTCAGCAAAGTTCAGGGTTTTGGGGGTTAGAGGCATGCTCCCCAGAAAATCTCAGTTGCAAAGGCGGTGCGGAGCACTCAAGCGATAGACTGGGGTGTACAGCTCCCGCTCCGCTGCGAATCTGCTCGATTGAACCGTTGCTCGCCAAGCCTACCCGCCAACCATGGGATCCGCAACTCTATCCGCTCCTTGTACCTTTCCCCTCACCGCTGTAGTGGGGCAACAGGCGGCCAAGCTGGCTCTGCTGCTGGCAGCAGTGGATCCCAGCCTAAGGGGTGTGGTGCTGGTGGGGCCTCGCGGCACCGCCAAGTCGGTTTTGGCCAGAGGGATCCACGCCTTGCTACCGCCCATCGAGGTGATTGCGGGATCCTATTGCAACGACGATCCAGCGCAGCCGGATACCTGGTCCGACTGGGCCAAGGCTCGCTACCCAGCCGGAGAGGTGCCGCCCACCCAAGTGATATCGCCCCCCTTTGTCCAAGTTCCCCTGGGCGTCACTGAAGATCGGCTGCTGGGATCCGTCGATGTGGAGGCCTCCATCAGGCAGGGGGAAACGGTCTTCCAGCCAGGGCTCTTGGCTGCCGCCCACCGGGGCGTGCTCTATGTGGATGACATCAACCTCTTGGACGACGCCATCGTCAACTTGTTGCTGACGGTGGTGGGGGATGGGGTCAACCGCCTGGAACGGGAGGGGCTGAGTCTGCAACACCCCTGCCGGCCTCTCTTGGTGGCCACCTACAACCCCGAAGAGGGATCCCTGCGCCCCCACCTGCTGGATCGCCTGGCACTGGTGGTGCCGGTGGGGCAGGAGCTGAGCCTAGAAGAGCGAGGGGAAATTGTCCAACGGGCAACGCAATTTGTCGATGCTCCCGAGCCCTTCCTGGCCGAGCACCAGGCGGAACTGGAGGAAATCCGCACCCGCATCCTCCTGGCGCGGGAGTGGCTGCCCCAGGTCAAGCCGCAGCGGGAACAGCTCCTCTACCTGGTGCAGGAGGCCATCCGCGGCAACGTCCAAGGGCACCGGGGAGAACAATTTGCCCTGCGAGCCGCCTGTGCCCTGGCGGCGCTGGAGGGGCGGGATCGCCTCCTGGCCGAGGATCTGCAGCAGGCCGTGCAGCTGGTGCTGCTGCCCCGCGCCCGTTACGACCCCGACCAGCCCCCGCCTCCCCCCCCACCCCAATCCCAACAGCCCGATCCTTCCCCAAGCAATTCCGACGACACCGGCGAGGACCAGGAGGAGACGGATCCCCAGCCGGAAAGCCTCAGCCTGCCGCAGGAGTTTTTTTTCGATCCTGAGCAGGTGGCCCTGGACCCGCGCCTGCTGGCCTTTGCCCAGTCCCTCAACCAGCAGGGAAAAACGGGATCCCGCAGCCTGGTGTTCAGCGCCGACCGAGGCCGCTACGTCAAGCCCATCCTGCCCCAGGGATCCAACCCCCGCGTTGCCGTCGATGCCACCTTGCGAGCTGCTGCCCCCTATCAGAAAAGCCGCCGCCAGCGGCAACCGGGACGTAGCGTGATTGTGGAGCCGAGCGATATCCGCGCCAAAAAGCTGGTTCGCAAGGCCGGAGCCCTGGTGATCTTTGTGGTGGACGCCTCCGGCTCCATGGCCCTCAACCGCATGCAAGCGGCCAAAGGTGCCGCCCTGCGCCTGCTCACCGAGGCTTACCAAAACCGTGACAAGGTGGCCCTCATCGCCTTTCGTGGGGAAACTGCCGAAGTGTTGCTCCCCCCCACCCGCTCCATCGAGCTGGCCCGCCGCCGTCTGGAATCCCTGCCCTGTGGCGGGGGATCCCCTCTCGCCCATGCCCTCACCCAAGCCGTGCGCATGGGAGTCAATGCCCGCACCGCTGGCGATGTAGGTCAGGTGATGCTGGTGGCTCTCACCGATGGCCGGGCCAACATTCCCCTCAGCCGCTCCTTGGGACGGAGCGACAGCAAAAGCCAGTTGGGAGCGGATCCCATCGACCTCAAGCAAGAGCTGCGGGAGATCGCCCTGCGCATCCGCGCCCTGGGGTTGAAGCTGCTTTTGATCGATTCCCAAAGCCGCTTTGTAACCACCGGCTTCAGCGCCGAGCTGGCGGAATTGGCGGGCGGACGGTACTTTCATCTGCCCCGTGCCACCGACCAGGGGATCGCAGCCGTGGCCCGCTCGGCTATGCAGGAGGGACGCACCTACCCCTGAGAGAACAGCCTCTCCGTTGGCAAAGGTTGTAACTTTTCTTAATGGTTGGTTATGATCCCTGTAGGCGCTCTTTACCTTTTCCCATGGCTACAGGACTCCTGCCCCAACTTTCCCTGCAGAATCCCATGGCTGTCGATTGGGTTAGCCGAGGGGTAGGCGCAGCCATTCGTGCCCTCTTTAAGCATGCAGAGCGGCTGGAGGCGCGCGTGCGAGTGGAGCCTGTTGCCAAATTGTTGCAGGGTCGTATCGACAGCTTTGAACTGTTGGGCCAGCATCTGCAGATGTACAACGGCCTGAGGCTTTCGGCTCTGGAGCTATTCTGCAATGCGGTGGCCATCGATTTCAGCCAAATTTGGCAGGGGAAGATCAAGCTGCGCCAGCCAGTACAGGCCACAATGCGCGTGGTGCTGAGCGAAGACGATCTGGCGCAATCGTTTAACACACCTTTTGTGCTGAATAGGCTGGCCTTAGGAAAGCAGGATGATAGCCCCCTATCCTTCCATCACGTCCATATCAGCATCACCCCGGCGCGACGACTGCAATTCCAGGCAAATGTACAGCAGGGAGAAGCCAGGGCTTTCTGCGTCGGTTTTTCCGCCCAGGTTGAGGTGCTGGAGCGGCGTCGCATCCGCTTTACAGATCCAGTGTTTGAAAGCGGTACAGAAGAGGAGCTAGCCTTGAGCCAAGCTTTGGTACGCTGCCTGAATGAGCTTCTGGATTTGGATCGGCTCGCCTTGCGAGGCACTGAGCTGCGGGTAGACCGGGTGAACTTGCAGCCCCAGCAGATGATCCTGTACGGCAGTGCCACCCTAGCGCAATTTCCCACACGCCAACCCCAATGGGAAAGTGCTTGACAGCCTTTGGAAGGGCGGCTACGCTCAATAGTGGTGAGGAGTGAAGAGAAGAAGCCTCTGGGGTCGAAACACGGACAGACTCCCAGAGGTTTTTTCATGCCTCAGGAGCTTGAGAGCTCCGCTCTGCCCCTCGATCTTGATCTGTTGAACTTGTAGTCCTTTGACCCAAACTGGGACACTACACCCAAAACGTTGGTCGCGTCGTCGCGTCAGCGTTGCCGAGCAATAATGCATGCGGCCAAAGGCTTTTCTCAATGGCCCAGGCGCCTCACCCTAACCTGAAACGACTATGATTGCTCAACGTTGGTTACGCCCGGGGATCAAGCTGCCTTTGCTGTGATGTCCGCAGCTTTGCCAACCGGAATACGGCGCGGCTTCTCTAAAGAATGGGGTAGCTGGGTATCCTAAAAGCTGGGGTTACGGCATCCTTCTTTATTCATGGGGATGAAGCGGCTCAAGACATAACGGTCATTCTAAGACCTAGGAAAGAACTCTTCAGCCTTGACCGTGAGGGGATGTTTATTCTTTGCCTACGGTTGGTTCACTATTCAAGCAGGTCTTGTCAAAGCGAGCACACCGAGTTTGAAACAGCAACTACTCCGCCTACTTGAGTTTTGGCGCCGCCGCTTTCCCCACAGCCTGCGCACCCAGGTGGCATTGGTCATTGCCAGCCTTTCGTTCGTCCCCAACTTGGTTTTCATCCTGTCGGTGCAGTGGATCTGGCCCGACACGCAGTTCAGCACTGAAGGGATCCTCCTGCTGCTGCTGTGGATCCCGTTGCTGGCGGTGCTGTCGGCGGTGGTGGGCTATGCTCTGTCCTCCATGATTTTGCGCCCCCTCACCCTGCTGGCCCGCGAGTTGGCTCATTTGGAAACCTTGATTAACCAGCCCGCCCGTTGGAATCTGCTGCTCCGCCCCGGGGATCCCCAGGAAGCCCTGATCTTGCGGCAGGCTTTTGCCCAGTTGCTGCGCCAGATCCAGATCGATCAAATGCGGCGAGAAGCCTTTACCGCTACCCTCGTTCACGACCTCAAAACCCCCCTCATCGCCTTTGGGCACCTGCTGAGCGCCTTTAAACAGGATCAACAGCTCGAGCCGGAGCAACGTCGCGCTCTGCTGGATCGCATCCTGCAGGAAAATCAACACAATCTCTCTCTGGTGCAGAAAATGGTGGAGGCTCACCGCCTGGAGCGGGGAGAGATCGAGTTGCATCCTCGGCCTTGTGATCTGGGATCCCTGGCCAGAAAGGTGGCCGAGCGCATGGGATCCCTGGCCCAGGAGCGGGGGATCGATCTGCGAGTCGAAGGAGAAGGGTGGGGCAACGCCGATGAGGCAGAGCTGGAGCGGGCGCTGGTGAATCTGGTGGACAACGCCTTGCGCTACGCACGCCATGCGGTGGTGTTAATCGTCAGCCCCCACCAGATCCAGGTGCAGGATGATGGCCCCGGCTTGCCGGCTCCCCTAGAAGAGTTGGCCCAACCCTACGTGACCCAGCCCATTCACATTGCCGGCCACCACTACCCAACCGGCTCAGGAGGTCTGGGGCTATATATCGCCAGGCGCATCCTGCAGGCCCACGGGGGGGACTTGCGGTTGGTCGAGACGGGATCCCAAGGGACTGCTCTAGCCCTGGTGTTGCGCTAACCCAATAGATTGGTGCTGAACAAGACTGGTGTAGTCATTTTAAATGACATACTCCCGCACTCATGTTGATGCAAAGCGCTCCGCGCCGCTAGCGCGAAAAGGACATTTCCTGGGCTTAAGGACTACGTCCCGCTAACGCGAAAAGGACGGG
>NZ_JANSIA010000132.1:0-4832 GCF_047461835.1 Synechococcus sp. R60.1
GCTCAGAGATAGGCAGGATGCGATCGCTTCTTTCCTGAACCATGTTCAGGAGAGTTCAGCGTGAATGTATCAGGACATCCTGGGCAAAGCTAGAGGGGGCGATGTCTGTCGAACCAGCGCATCAGCATTGCAGCCAAGCGTTCGGGGTTGTGGCGCACTAAGCCGGTCTCTGGATCCTCTTGCATGACGTTAGCCAAAACGGCGCGGCAGCCCAGGTAAGCCAGTTTGTCGGGATCCAGCACCACAAACTCAGAACCGCTGCGGCGGTAATGCTCCAAAGCACGTGGGGAGGGTGGCTCCCGCTGCACCAGCACGCCGTCAAATAGGCGCACTCCTGCCACCCGATCCAGAGCCATGACGTGATCCCCAACGGTATAGCCGTCGGTTTCCCCCGGCTCGGTCATGATGTTGCAGACGTAGATGTGGGGGGCCATATTTTTGGCCAGAGCTTCCACAATTTCCGGCACCAACAGGTTGGGAATGATGCTGGTGTAGAGGCTACCCGGCCCCAGCACCACAAACTCTGCCGCCTCAATAGCCTCGATGACTTCCGGTAGGGCGGGAGGGTTGGGGGGGTCACAGCCGATTCGGCAAATGCGTCCTCCGGCTTTGGCAATGTTGGACTCTCCCACCACGCGGCGGCCATCGCTCAGCTCCGCCCAGAGGGTGACATCCGCCAGGGTGGCCGGCAGCACCCGCCCCTGAATGGCCAAGACTTGCGAGGTGGCAGTGATGGCCCGAATCAAGTCGCCGCCGGTTACTGCGGTGAGGGCAGTGATGAACAAATTGCCGAAGCTGTGGCCGCTCAACCCTTCCCCCGACTGGAAGCGATATTGAAACAGCTCGGTGAGCAGCTTTTCTTCGTTGGCCAGAGCAGTGAGGCAGTTGCGGATATCGCCGGGGGGCAAAACGCCGATCTCCCGCCGCAGACGCCCTGAGGATCCCCCGTCATCGGCCACCGTGACAATGGCTGTGATGTTGGAGCTGTAGCGCTTCAGACCCCGCAGCAGGTTGGAGAGGCCGGTGCCGCCCCCCAGTACCACAATGCGGGGACCACGGCTGAGACGCCGCCGCGACAACAGCTTATCCACCAGCGCTTCATCTCCCTCGGGGATCAGCACATCCTCGATGGAGCGCATGGCGCTGCGAAACCCCAGCACCACCATCATCAGCCCGATCCCAGTCACCAGGGGGCCACTGATGTTGTTCGGGATCCAAGTGGTGATCAGGCGCAGGGTGATGTCGATCAGCCGTTTTAAGCGAAAGATGGGGGTCAACTCCGTCCAGATGGCAATGCCCAGCACCATCAGCAGCACGCCCCCAACCGCCAGGCTCAGCCAGCGTTTAACGGCTAAACCGGGAAAGAGCCATTTCCAGCCACTTCCCGGCCAAGCAGCCTTGCGGCGGCGAATGCCCCAAGCGGCGGACTTGTTGCTGGGCACAGGCTTAGGCATGGGAAGGTGCAGGAACGCCGGCCAAAGGGATCCTAACCTGTTGCTGGGCAACGCCGGCTTCGCCGGGCGCCGGGCCAAAGCGGGCTTCCAGCTCCCGCTGAGAGTCGAGCAGATGGCGATGCTGAACCTGAACATTCAGGTCGGGAAGAGCGTGGTTGCCGGCAGGGACAGTCCAAGGCTGCAGATCCTGGGCCAGGCGCTCCACCAGAGCCACCGAGCGGTGCTGGCCGCCGGTACAGCCGATGGCCAAAGTCAGGTGGGGGCGACGTTCTGCGCGATAGTGGGGCCAAAACGCTTTGATCAGGGACAAGATGTGCTGGTAGGTGGATTGTGTAATGGGATCCGCAAACAAGAACTCCTGCAGCAGGGGATCCTGCCCGGTAAGGCGGCGCAGATGGGGCTGAAAGAAGGGGTTGGGCAAAAAGCGCACATCAAATAGCAAGTTGGCATCGGGGGGAACGCCGTACTTGAAACCGAAGCTGACCAACCTTAGGTTGAGGGGCTGGGGGATCCCTTGCACCAGAGCTTGCAATTGCTGCCGCAGTTGCTGGGCATTGAGGTCGGAGGTATCCAACCAGTGGGTGCAGCGTTCCCGCACCGGGGCCAGAGCCAACCGCTCCTGCTCAATGGCCTCCCACAAACCCGCAGCTTCCCCGTAGGGATGGGGACGGCGGTGGGCGCTGAGACGGTTGAGCAACACTGGGGAGCGGGCCTCCAAGAATAGGAAAGGGATCCCTTGCGATTGCACCCAAGCAGCCAGGGTGGGAACTTGATCCCGGTACTCCTGGGCGTGGAGATTCAAGCTGATGGCCAAAGCGGCATGGTGGGCCTGCATCGCCTCGACCAAGGGGATCACCTGGGCCGGTGGGATCCCTTCTAGGCCGGTGTACCCCAGTTGTTCCAACTGCTGGATGGCCAAGGTTTTCCCGGATCCCGTCAGGCCGGCAATGACCAGAACGGGGGGCGCGACTGACATGGGTTTATCCTGCATGGAGCTTATTCTAGGGCGAGGGGCGGCCAAAACAAGTGCTGCAAGGGAGGGATCCCTGCCGGCTCAGCCATACAGGGCGCCTAGAAACCATCCTCTCAGGTTGGCGAGGCTTTGGTAGCTTTTTTATCCATTTTCTCATCCGGTGCCGCCGGTCTCAGGAGGGGAGCGCTGGGGCAGAGATCCGCCAAAAAACATTGCTGGCACAGAGGCCTGCGGGCAGTGCAGATGGCCCGCCCGTGGTCGATCAGACGGATAGACCAGTTCTCCCAATCCGCCTGCGGCAACAACTGCATCAGATCCTTTTCGATGCGCACGGGATCCTCGTGCTCAGTGAGGCCGAGGCGGCGGCTGAGGCGCTTAACATGGGTATCGACGGTAACCCCGGCATTGATGCCAAAAGCATGAGCCAACACCACATTGGCCGTCTTGCGGGCTACGCCGGGTAGGGTGAGCAGCTCCGGCATGGTGCGGGGCACTTGGCCACCGAAATGGCTCAAGATCTTGCGGCAGGCTTCCTGAATGTGCTTGGCCTTGTTGCGATAGAAGCCGGTGGAATGGATGAGAGCCTCGATCTCCTCTCGCGGCGCTGTCGCCAGGGCCTGGGCATCCGGGAAGCGACGAAACAGCTCTGGCGTTACCTGATTCACCCGCTCATCTGTACACTGAGCCGAGAGGATGGTTGCCACCAAGAGCTGCAGCGGCGTCTGGTAGTGGAGGGCACAGGTGGAGTTGGGGTAGTGGCGCTTCAGCCGGAGCAGGATCTCCAAAGCTCGCTGGCGCAAGGCCCGTTTGCTGGCCATCTTCCCCTAGCCCGACCCGGTGACAATGGCGAGGGTGTCTTTGAAGAGCAGCACCACCCCCAATCCCAGCAACAACACCAAGCCCGTCTGCATCACCCGCTCCTCCAGATGCTTGGGCAGCCGTTTGCCGCGAATCGCCTCCAGGATCAAAAAGGCAATGTGTCCCCCGTCCAAGGCGGGCAGGGGCAACAGGTTGAGAAAGGCCAGGTTAATGCTAATCAAAGCGGTGAAATTAAACAGGCTGGCGGCGTCATCGCGGGCCAGATCCGCCCCGATCTTGACGATCCCCACCGGGCCGGAGACCTGAGCAGCCGTGCTTTGGAAATTCTGCAGCAACTGCCGCAAGCCGTTCAGATTGAGCATCACCACCCGCTGGTAGGCATTTCCCGCCTCCGTGAGGATCTCGGCCACGTTCTGGGCGGGGCGCAAGGTCACCTCTTGATTGGGGGCCAAGGTCACTCCAATGGCCACCGTCTCTCCCCGCACCTCTGGGATCACCGTCAATTGCAGGGGATCCCCTTCCCCACGCTGCACCTCCAGGGGAATGGGCCGGTTCTCGCTGCTGCGGATCAGCACCTGAAAATCGTTCAGAGCTGCCAAGGCCGCCGTCTCGTCGGCAATCCCCCTGTAATCGCGATCGGCTGCCTGCAACACCACATCCCCTGCCTTCAGGCCGGCCCGCTCCGCCGGGCTATCGGGCATCACCTGAGGGATGAGAATGCCGGGATGGATGCGCGTTACCGAGGGGATCCCCACCCAGGCAAACATCAACACCAGCACCAGATAGGCGAAGATCAGGTTGGCCATCACCCCTGCACTCATCACCACCAGGCGATCCAACACGGGGCGGTTTTTCAGCAGATCCGGGTCGTCGGGGGGGTAGGGAGAATGTTCATCCTCGTCAGGAAAGCCCACGTAGCCCCCCAGCGGCAGGGCGCGAATGGCATACTCTGTCTCCCTGCCCTGGTATCGCCACAGCACCGGCCCAAACCCCAGCGAGAAGCGGTTGACGTGGATCCCTTGGAGTTTGGCTGCCGCAAAATGGCCTGCCTCATGCACCAGGATCAGCAGGGCGAGAATGGCGATGGAGAGGAGAACAGACATGCGCTAGCTCTGAAAAGGCACAGAAGTGGGGAGCAGAGAGCCACCCGAGGCTATTTATCAAGGCACATAATCCAACACATGATAAAGAACCCTAAAGGAATCTCACAAAAACCTACAGGGCCCCTCAGAATACCTGCTCCACCTCCAAAATATCGGGAATGCTCTCCCGCAACTTGCGCTCAATGCCCATCTTTAGAGTCATGGTTGAGCTGGGGCAGGCTCCACAGGCCCCTTGCAGGCGCAGCTTGACCACCGGGCCATCGATTTCCACCAGTTCCACATTGCCCCCATCGGCCATCAAGTAAGGACGCAGCTCGTCCAGGACTTTCTCGACGTTTTCGGTATTGAGTTCCAGTGCTTGTGCCATGGTTGCTTTTAGCCTCGTTGAGATTTGGATTGTAGCGGTTTCTGATACATTCACGCTGAACTCTCCTGAACATGGTTCAGGAAAGAAGCGATCGCATCCTGCCTATCTCTGAGCAG
>NZ_JANSIA010000133.1:0-4788 GCF_047461835.1 Synechococcus sp. R60.1
GGTAGTAATCCGTACTGAACATATTATACATTATTTTCAGTATAGTTGAGCTTATTATTGACTAGAGTCATGCTCTTCTGGGGAAATTTCTTGATCGGCCATGACGGCATTGAGGATCTGCTGTTGTTCAGCGCGAGTTAAGACCTTATCTGCCAAAGCCCGGTTAATCAAAGCTCTGGGCTCAGACGGTTGAGAGGGTTCCACCGTTTTTCTCCTAGCGCTGGAGGGCAAGGGGTCCCATAATGGGGTTCTGGATCCAAGAAGCAATGGACAGCGGCCCACCACCCAGTATAACGGTACGGCTGTGGAAACCCAGGTATCCTCAAAAGACCAGAGATCCCAACCTGTGGGGGTGATTGGCGGCGGGCAGTTGGCGCAGATGTTGGCCTTGGCAGCTCGCCAGATGGGGATCCCGCTGGTGGTGCAGGCTGCTGCTCCCACCGATCCGGCGGTGGCAGTGGCCGATGGGGTGGTTTGGGGATCCACAGCCGACAGCCAGGCCACGGCCCAGTTGTTGGAGCGCTGCCCGGTGGTTACTTTTGAAAACGAGTTTATCCCTCTGCCGGAGCTGAAAAAACTGGATCCGGAGGGATCCCGCTTTCGTCCCAGCCTCAGCACGCTAGAGCCGCTGCTGGACAAGTTGCACCAACGGCAGTTTCTGGCGCGGTTGGGGTTGCCGGTGCCGACTTTTTTTCCGCTGGAGGCGGTGTTGGATTCGGCAGACCTGGCTGGACTGGGCTTTCCGGTGGTGCTCAAGCGACGGCGGCAGGGCTACGATGGGCAGGGCACCCGCATCTTGCACGAGCGAGCGGCTTTGCAGCAGGCCCTTAGCCAATCTGAGGGGATCCCGCTATTGCTGGAGGAATGGATCCCGTTCGAGCGGGAGCTGGCGGTGATGGTAGCGCGGGGGCTGAAGGGAGAGATCCGGGTTTATCCGGTGGTGGAAACTGTGCAGATTGAGCAAATCTGCCGCCATGTCCTGGTGCCTGCCCGCATCCCCCCAACCACCGAGGCCGAGATCCGGCGCTTGGCAGCCGATCTGATGGAAAAATTGGGTGCAGTTGGCGTGTTTGGCATCGAGCTGTTCTGGGTGGCGCCGCCCCACCCCAAGGCCGGGATCTGGATCAACGAAATCTCGCCGCGGGTCCACAATTCCGGCCACTACACCCTGGAAGCCTGCCACACCTCACAATTCGAGCAACACCTGCGGGCCATCCTCGGCCTGCCCTTGGGGGATCCCTCCCTCAAGTGTGCGGGGGCAGTGATGGTGAACCTCTTGGGCTATGAGCATGCCACCGGCGATTACGCAGAAAAGCGGCAGTGCCTGGCCCAGCTCCCCAATGCCACGGTGCATTGGTACCACAAAATCCCTGCCCGCCCAGGGCGAAAACTGGGCCATGTAACCGTCTGTCTGCCGACCGCTTCTTCCCTACAGCAAGCAGAGACCATTGTTCGCACCCTCGAATCCCTCTGGTACCCCCAGCCATGAGCCAAGTGTCGGATCCCTCATTTTCTCCAGCCACACAAGCCCTGATCCAGGCCATGCAACGGCGGGATGTGCCCGCGGTAGCTCAGCAGGTGAACGGCTTGTCCCCTCAAGAGCGCCCCGCCGTGTTGACCCCTGCCCTCCAATACCTGGCCGAGGTGGATCCCGCCAGCGCCCAGTGGTTTGTTCGCCACCTCATGGCCCCTGCGGTCAAAGCGCAACTGCGAGAAGGGATCCTCAAAGCCGCCCAAGACTACCTACAGGAAGCCGGCTTCACCGAAGGGATCGACTACGAACTCAAGCCTGTTCGCGAAAGCGGTGCGGAGCACCATCCCCAATCGGGGGGCAACATCTTGAGCATCAGCCGCAGAGCCTTGCCCTACGCGGCTCCCGATGACGATCCCTTGGGGCAGTTGTTGTTGGCGGAATTCTGCGAATTGCGGGACTAGGCCACCATGAGCGGTACGAGTTATCGGCTGCAGCTGTTGGACATCACCGCCCTGCCCCAACTGCTGGAGCTGGATCGGCGGTGCTATGGGGGATACTGGGGAGAACAGGGATATCGAGCGGAGCTGGAACGACCCACAAGCACGGTGATTGGGGTAGTGGCGGAACCCGCTGCCGTTGGCGCTTCGTGTGGCTCGGGCCGAGCCGAGTTTCCCCTTCCCTCTCCAAACCCCACTTCGCCGACGCAGACGACAAAAGAGCTGGTGGGCTTCGGCATTCTCTGGCGCATTGAAGAAGAAGCGCATATCATCTCCTTGGCGGTGGATCCCGAGCACCGACGACAGGGCTTGGGCCGGCGGATTCTGGAAGAACTGCTGAACCAAGCGAGAGCAGCAGGCTGCCGCTGGGCCACTCTGGAGGTAAAGGCTTCCAATCAAGCGGCAATCCGCCTGTACGAATCGGCAGGGTTTCAACGGCTGGGACGTCGCAAGGGGTATTACAACGGAGAAGATGCGCTGGTGTATTGGAAGAAACCGATTTAGAAAAGCGTCAATTGTATATAAATTGAAGGGCTGTGAACGTTTTTCGGGATACACCTTAGGCCAGACAGTGAGCAAGCCAATAGGCTAAGCATATCAAGGCTACAGGGGATCCAACCCATTGACCGAGTGTCGATTGCCCGTTTGATTCTTTATATAGGTCATCAAAATGCTCTCATTCTGTGGATGCAAACTGCCCGCTACAGTTCCTCCCAGCAACACTGACTCTAGCCAATGCAGCCGCATCCATCGCACAACAGAGATCCTGACTTAATCTACAAAGCTCCTGCTCGGTGGGGAAAAGCTATAATCTGCGGTATCAACAACTTGAATTCGATCCTTGCCGTTCGATGGCCCATCGGAGCTTTGACTGATGGCTGGAGCCCTTGGGTTAATAGAATGTGAAGTTTTATTTCGAGATCCGACATTTCTGCCTCAATATATATTTTTCATATTCCCCCTTTGGCCAACTTGCCTGAAAAAACACTTCAGGTTAACCTACACTTGTTATCTGTCCATCCTGAGCATTTTCAAGCTGTGAGGATCATTATGGACACCTCTGGAAACACCATTGGAGATGAGGCCATCTCTTTTGTCGTCAGTCTTTGGTCTAGGCTTATCGATTTTATGCCCAATCTCCTTGCGGCGATTGCCATCTTAATTCTGGGTTGGATAGTGGCCACGGCAGTAGCCTTCGGCGTTAGAGGACTGCTCAAAAGGACGCAACTGGACAATCGCTTGGCTGCTTGGGTTTTGGGCCAAAAGCCCGGCGAGAAGCTGCCCCAAACGGAGCGCTGGGTGGCCGCTGCCGTCTACTGGGTGATTCTTGCTTTTGTGTTGGTGGCGGTACTGAATGCCCTGCAGCTTCAAGCTGTCTCCGATCCGCTCAACAGGTTTTTGGGGGAAATCTTCGTTTATCTGCCACGGGTGGGTGGGGCGCTGGTGCTGCTGGCTGTGGGCTGGGTGGTGGCCACTGTTGCTCGGCTGGCGGTCATCCAGGGGCTGCGGCGTTTCAACCTCGATGAGCAGTTGGCCCGGCCTCTGCAACAGGAAAGCACTGCCGGTGAGGCAGGTGCAGAAGGAACCCCAACCGGCCAAGAGGGAGGTACAGAGGT
Source organism: Synechococcus sp. R60.1 (assembly GCF_047461835.1). Classification (NCBI taxonomy): domain Bacteria; kingdom Bacillati; phylum Cyanobacteriota; class Cyanophyceae; order Synechococcales; family Synechococcaceae; genus Synechococcus; species Synechococcus sp. R60.1. The sequence goes on from NZ_JANSIA010000133.1 coordinate 3,588, forward strand.
CACCCCTTTCCTGCTGAATGAAACTTTGGGCAATGCCCTTTACTGGCTGATTCTGCTGTTCTTTTTGCCGATCATCCTGGATACCCTGAACCTGCAGGGGCCGCTGCAGCCGGTGCAAAACCTGCTGGATCAGCTGCTGTCGATGGTGCCGCGGATTTTGGGAGCGCTGATCATCGGTGCAGTGGGCTGGTTTTTGGCCCGCATCGTGCGTGGGATCGTCTCCAATTTGTTGGTGGCAGCAGGGGCAAATCGGTTGGGGGCACGCTTTGGCGTTCCCCAGTTGGCCCAGATCGTCGGGACGGTGGTGTATGTCTTGGTGTTGATCCCGGCGGTGATTGCGGCGCTGAATGCCTTGGAAATTCGGGCCATCTCCGATCCGGCGGTGGCGATGCTGGAGCAGGTGTTGCGGGCCATTCCCATGATCGCGGGATCCGCTTTGATCCTGGCCGTCTTTTACTTGCTGGGGCAATTTTTGGCCAGCTTGGTAACCCAGTTGCTGCAGGCGGTGGGTTTTGACCGTCTGGTCGCGGGGCTGGGCTTGCCCCTGGCCGCTGCTCCTGAGCCTGAAGGGGATCCCGCTGCCAAACGTCGCACTCCCTCCGAGATCGCCGGCTTGGTGGTCTGGGTAGGCGTGGTCTTGTTTGGGGCGGTGCCGGCAGTGGAGTTGCTGCAGTTTGCCGCCCTAACCGACATTGTGCAGGGGCTGTTGCTGATTTCCGGTCGGGTGCTCATCGGCGCCCTGGTGTTTGGGATCGGTCTTTATTTGGCCAATTTGGCCCACTCTATGATCAAGAGCTTGGGTAGCCCTTCCTCAGGGGTACTGGCCCAGGCGGCGCGGGTGGCTATCTTGGTTTTTGTTGGCGCCATGGCCCTGCAGCAGATGGGCGTGGCCACCGACATTGTGGTGTTGGCTTTTGGTCTGGTTCTGGGGGCGATTGCCGTGGCGGTGGCGTTGGCTTTTGGGTTGGGAGGTCGCGATGTAGCTGCCGAGCAGATCCGGCAATGGCTCAAGAGAGAGTGAGAGCAGGTTTTGTAGATATCGCCAAGGGGGACTTTGGTAGAATCACTCGGCTGTGCTACCACCTAGACGATCTGCAATCTAGGCTGAGCAAAGCGCCGAGGCCCAAGCGTAGGCGAATGCGGCAAGCGGCGTTTCGTCTGCGGGAGAGAATCAGGAACTTGGTGGACGAGTGCCATCGCA
>NZ_JANSIA010000134.1:0-4706 GCF_047461835.1 Synechococcus sp. R60.1
AAGACGACACTACGACTCCCAAGACCCCCTCGAACACCAACCCCAACTCCCGCACCAACCCCCACCCGTACGCCACACCCAACTCCCCCGCCCACTCCAACACCCACTCCGAGACCGACACCCACCCCGACTCCAGCACCAACACCCACTCCGACACCGACGCTTACCCCTATCCCTCGATTCACCCCGCTTGTCCCTCGTACTCCTACCCCCACCCCGACTCCATCCCCCACTCCCACTGCCACACCTGCCCCAGCAACGCCAACACCTGCGGCAGAGCTGGCCCTCAGCGGCGAGTGGCTTTACGAGGGAGGATCTTTTATCTGGCAGGGATCCCTGTGCAAGGTCAATGTTGCGGCTGGCGTCCAGGAAACCGTCTCCATTCGTCAGGAGGGCAACCAGATCAGCGTTTCCTCTCTCAGCTTTTCCGAACGCAGTGGCCAGCTCATCGGCAACCAACTTTCTGTCAGCGGTAAGGCAGCGGGTAGTGGCACCCCAACCATCACTTGGAGCGGCACTGTCAGCGCTGACGGGCGCTCGATTCGAGGAACGGCTACCTGTGGTAGCGCCAGCTTCGCCATTAGGCTCACACGGCAGAGCTAAATACCTACGCCTCCTCCCCGATCACCGCCGCCGCCGTCTTCCCTATCGTCTTTCTGTTGCCGTTGAGGCGGTGGAGGAGGAGCAGCAAAGCTTTCGCTCACAACTTCGATGGTGTAAGGGCCTCGCCCAGGGCTGCCCGGCCCAGCGGCTGGAGAGGCATTTTGCGCCCAGTAGCTTTGCACCTGGAGCAAGTAGCAGCGGTTTTGCCGCACGGGGATGGTTAGCTGAGAGGTGGTAAAGTTGCCAGGGGCAGCATCATCATTTACAAAAACGTCAGGATCGAATCTCCGGTTGCTATCAAAGCTGCCGATAGCCAACAGCGGATCAAAAACCTGGCTGGTCAGCCGGATCGTAACCCCCGTAACGTTGGCTGCAGAGGGAAAGTAAAGAAACGCATCTGAATAAAAGGTAAACGTGCCGGGAGGGGGTGGGAATTCCCGGGCATTTCGAAAATTGCCCTCCTCATCAAAATAAAACTCCAAAAGGCTATTCGGCCCCAAGGTTCCACTGCGCCTATCCCCCTGTCGGCGGAGGCCAATCGAAGCGAAAAAGTCTGGACTGAAGGCTTGTTCGCAGACGTTCACCAGAGGCGGTATTGTACTCCCTCCACCTCCTCCACAACCTGCCAAAACCGCAGCCGAGGCCAAAAGGCCCAAGAAAACCCTCTGCAGGGATCCCTGCGGAGCTCTAGAAGCATTCGATGCTAGCCCTGGCATAAGCACTCCTCCGGACACCGGATGTCAATGTTCCTCTAGATTACGATGCTCTGATCAATTCTCAGCAAAATGCAGATCACTGACAGGATTTTCCCACGTTTAGGCTTGCACCGGCCTGGGGGGGCTGTTCCGCTGTTGACCTCGAGAAGGGAGCTTCAAGGGCGTAGTGGGGCCGTTGAGCCAATTTTGTCCTCAGGAAGGGATCCAGAGCAAAACCCTTTTTCGCAGTGGGCTAATCACGACCAGCGTCGGGCTTCTTGGTGAGGGTGAGAAAGAAATGAGCTAGGGCTGCCACACATTCTCGATCTTCAAAGAGTAGGTCGCGTCGCTGCCGAACCTCTTCAGTCATATGGTGGCGAAACTCAGGATCGGATCCCAGTTTTACGGCCAAATCCTCATAGCTTTTCAGATCCGAGGCAATTAAGCTGTCCAGCTCCATTCTTTTGAGAATGGCATAGGTATGCCGCCCCCGCATCAGCTTTCCAGGGCAAGTGATCACAGGCAATCCGACCGCAACGGCCTCTAAGGTGGTGATCCCACCTGACCAGCCATAGGAATCTAACATAAGATCGGCACAGCGGTTGAGATCCAAGTAGTCTTGATAATCCAATCCGGGCAGGATCAGGCAGTGGTCTTCTACATTGAGGCCATACAAAGAAAAAGCCCGGGTGAGCCGTTCCCGAAATTGTCGGGCAATAGCAGCATTGGGCAGAGCCAAGAAGACAAACTGAGCGTTGGGCACTCGCTGAGCAATAGCGGCAAAAAGATAGTCATATTGGGGCAGATATTTACCCAAGTATTGACAAGCTAGGTAAACCACTGCGTTTCTGCGCAGGCCGAAATCCTCACGATAGCGCTTTTGCTGAGGCAAAACCGGCTTTTCGAAGCAAGTGCCCAAATGAGGTAAACGAATCAGGGTTTCACTATAATGTTCTTGAGCATCCTCTGGCTCCATTAAATCGCTGGAGAGGAAATAGTCAATCGTAGAAAGTCCAGAAGTTACAGGATGAGCCCAAGTGGAGCACTGTATCGGTGCCAGTCGCAGGGAAGCCAGTTGCAGAATAAGAGGTGAAAGGCCGATCTCCAAATACACCAAAATATCTAGCTGATCCTGCAGGATTTGTCGGGCTGCATCCTCGAGGCTGCTGGGAATGTGTCGAAACACATCGGCATATTGACGATACCGGTCTGTCATGAAATCGGTTCTGGGATCCAAGTGATAGGCGAAGACTTGAAACTTTCGCTCCGAGTTAGCCTGTCCATCAATCCAATTAGCATTTAGGTACTTAACCCAACCCAGAGATAAGCGGCTGTAAGAGCAAGCTCGCATGGAAGCTGAGGCAAACCCAACTCGGATGGGATCCCCTGGTTGGGATTGGCAAGGAAGATATCTCCAATCGGGATAACAGGCGTTGACTATACGTTGAACAAACTGGGCATATTTTTTCTGCAAATCCAGGTCGTTGTAGCCTTGGTACTGTAGGTAGTGATTGGTTCCCAGTCCTGATGCCCACAGCGCTGTGCGACGTTGCTCCTCTGTTTCTAGGGGAGTTTCCTCAATAAGACGATCCAGGTGCTCAACAAAGCGAGCACGAAAGGAGTTGAGCTCTTCCTCACTCTGATAGACTGCCGGCAAGTAGAGATGATAAAACCAACGAGCCTGTTCTAACTGGGGATCCAAAGCCAATGCTTTCTCCAGGTGATCCAAGGCAATAGCGTGTTCTCCTTGATCTCGGCAGGCGATGGCCAGATTCAGATGTACCTCTTCCAAAGGGATCCCTGCTGCTCGATCCGAGTTTACCAACAGGGAATTGAGCAGGGGGATCGCCTCTTCGCAGCGACGTAAGTTAACGAGGATCTTGCCAGCTTGAAAGGCGGAAAGAGTGGCATCGGGATTGAGGTTTAAGCTCTGCCGGTAGCAGGATAAGGCTTTCTCCCATTGGCCCGAAGACTCGTAGACCACGCCTAAGTTGTGATGATAAAGAGCTACGCAAGGATTTAACTCAATAGCCTCGGCAATTAGCGCAGCTGCCCATTCCAAATCCCCCTTGGTCTGGGCCACCGTTCCCAGCAGGTGCAAAGCGTCGGCTTGCTCAGGAAACTCCGCCAAGATCTCGGAGTAAATGGCTTCTGCTTGTCGCAAATCTCCTGCTTGCTGGGCTTGGATCCCGGCTAGAAGTTTGTTTGTAAGTATCCAGTCTGACATCTACTACAAGATGGCTAGAAATTCTCCTGACTTGTCTGCCCAGTATAGTTTTTTCCAGTTATAGTCAGTTCAGTTGGGGATAAGATGACTTTACAGGCAAGATAACATGCAGGTAGACCTAAAGAGGAAGCTTAGATCTGAGAGAGAGTCGTATTTGTTCCGCTCCGTGGCTCATTTTTTTACTTTGTTCAGCTACTTTACCTAAACGTAAGCTCTGCTCAGGTAACAGAGACAGCCGTAGTTACCTTGAGAAATCTCCCCCTGCCAGAGGAGATGAGAGGGATCCAACATCTGGTCAATCTGCTTGCGGTCTTGCTCAGAAGTAAACTCCACGTAAATCACCTTGATGTCTTTGAGCTGCTCTTGCAAGCTGGTCAACACCTCCACCTCATCTCCACCTGTAGCCACCCTGAGCACATCGATGGGCTCCAAACCCAACTCCTTGAGGGCTGCCCTGGCTTCCCGGAAAGGGAGCAGCTGCTCCACTCCCCACTCGGCCTGAGGATCCTCCGGCCAGAGGCGACGGGTTCTGCAACTATCCTGCCCCGCCAGCCCCACTGGATGCACAAAGCAGTTGCCCAGGCCAAGAGCATTCTGCTGCAGCAGGTGCAAGGCCAAGGGATCCACCTCGAAACAGTGAATAGCCGCCTCAGGGTGAAAAGTCCTGAAACAAGCGCTGGCCACACCTACCCCGGCCCTCACATCCACGACAACCTTGACATCAGGAAGAATGGAAGCCGCAGGCTGATAGATGCGGCTCAGGCTGGCTACTGTCCCTTCATACTCAAGGCCTTCGTACCCCCGCAACCAAGCTGACGGAGCAGAGCTGCCCTTTTGGATTAAGTCAATGAGAAAAGTTTCTGTTATGTTCCCCGCATTGGCAAAGAGGAGCTGGGTATCTTCTCCCGGAATGAAAGCAAAGCTAGCCCCCAAAGGCCGCCCCAGCCGCTGCAAGTCTCCCACCGTGCACACCACCGCATCAAAGCTAGGCCAACTGCTCGGCTCCCCCCTCACCTCATGAACTCGCTCGGGCACTCCCTTCTGCTGCAGCAGACCACAGGGATCCCCAAACCCCTCTTCCACGTACAGCTCCAGCCGCGGCAGGTCCAGCAAGTCCGCGGCTATCACCCCAGGACAGCCTCGGCCAACAAATACCCTCAGTCGCTCCTGCACGCGATGCA
>NZ_JANSIA010000135.1:0-1006 GCF_047461835.1 Synechococcus sp. R60.1
GTTTCCAATTTCTAGGGATCCCCCCGAAGGGGGAACCCGGCTTCAGCACGACTGTTCCAGTTGCCCATCAGCAATCTCTCGTTTCCAATTTCTAGGGATCCCCCCGAAGGGGGAACTGAGTTACTTGAATCGCCTAGGCAAGAATTTAGGCAAGTTTCCAATTTCTAGGGATCCCCCCGAAGGGGGAACATTATGTCCGAAAAACTGAATATGAACGGCAATCCGGCTGGTTTCCAATTTCTAGGGATCCCCCCGAAGGGGGAACAGGCCAAATGAAAACTCTTCGGTTGAACGACGATATGTTTCCAATTTCTAGGGATCCCCCCGAAGGGGGAACGTACATCATGGCTACCAGGACTTACACATACGAGGAAGTTTCCAATTTCTAGGGATCCCCCCGAAGGGGGAACGTTATTTCTTGAGGACGAAACTGTACTCATCTTCAACAAGTTTCCAATTTCTAGGGATCCCCCCGAAGGGGGAACCTAATTAAAGAGCGAGTGAAGACTCCTGCTCTTCGGGTTTCCAATTTCTAGGGATCCCCCCGAAGGGGGAACTGTGAGCATCTGCGTATTATTGCAAAGATGCTGGCGGGTTTCCAATTTCTAGGGATCCCCCCGAAGGGGGAACTACTATTACAATTATCAGCAGCAGCGTTGGGTCAGAATGACCCGTTTCCAATTTCTAGGGATCCCCCCGAAGGGGGAACGTCTACCAGGTTATTTCTTTCCTGAGTTAAAATATCAAGTTTCCAATTTCTAGGGATCCCCCCGAAGGGGGAACCTGGTTAGTGGTCGAGGAGGGCTTCGGTGATTGTGTCATCGAGTGTTTCCAATTTCTAGGGATCCCCCCGAAGGGGGAACGTACGAGAGTATCGCCGAGGTTTACGAAGTCTTCAAGTTTCCAATTTCTAGGGATCCCCCCGAAGGGGGAACGGTATGAGTAGGGTTGGGGGTAAGTCTGCTGTGGAGGGGTGTTTCCAATTTCTAGGGATCCCCCCGAAGGG
>NZ_JANSIA010000135.1:1106-4605 GCF_047461835.1 Synechococcus sp. R60.1
GGAACTTGCTCCAACACCCAGGAGAAATCCTGGGTGTTGTTGTTTCCAATTTCTAGGGATCCCCCCGAAGGGGGAACTTGCTCCAACACCCAGGAGAAATCCTGGGTGTTGTTGTTTCCAATTTCTAGGGATCCCCCCGAAGGGGGAACAACTGAACTAGTTTCCCCACTCTTACTAAAGACTACCACTCGTTTCCAATTTCTAGGGATCCCCCCGAAGGGGGAACTTTCAATACTTCAACGAGGTTGCTCTTTGCCTTGGTATCGTTTCCAATTTCTAGGGATCCCCCCGAAGGGGGAACGTCAGGTCACCCACGGGGGTGAAATCCTCACGGACAACGACGACGAATAGTTTCCAATTTCTAGGGATCCCCCCGAAGGGGGAACGCTAATCGCCGCCGAGGTCTGGGGCGACATCGTGATAGAGGTTTCCAATTTCTAGGGATCCCCCCGAAGGGGGAACACACACCCAGGAGAAATCCTGGGTGTTGTTTATTTCCCGAAGTTTCCAATTTCTAGGGATCCCCCCGAAGGGGGAACCAGAGACCCTGCAAGACATCAACCCGGCAAACCTGGCTCAGCGGGGTTTCCAATTTCTAGGGATCCCCCCGAAGGGGGAACCAGGACTTCAAACCTGCAGTCGAGTATACCGGCCTGTTTCCAATTTCTAGGGATCCCCCCGAAGGGGGAACGCGAAGATCAATGTCCGCCCGAATGGGGTGTTGAAGCATGCTGTTTCCAATTTCTAGGGATCCCCCCGAAGGGGGAACAGCTTCCCAAACCCTCCGTCCTCTGGCGGATGTGGTGAAGTTTCCAATTTCTAGGGATCCCCCCGAAGGGGGAACCAGAAACCAGAATATACATTTATAACCCATTTTCTAAAGTTTCCAATTTCTAGGGATCCCCCCGAAGGGGGAACGAGATAATCCTGGGTGTTGGGGGAGGAGGCTTAGTTACGTTTCCAATTTCTAGGGATCCCCCCGAAGGGGGAACTCAACGACGCGAGAGGGCTCGTAAACGGTTCAATCGCGTGTTTCCAATTTCTAGGGATCCCCCCGAAGGGGGAACTAGATGCCTGCCGCTTTGTCCGAGCCCGGCTAATCACCGTTTCCAATTTCTAGGGATCCCCCCGAAGGGGGAACAAAAGATGATTCGCCCGAGAAAGTTTCCCAAAGTATCGTTTCCAATTTCTAGGGATCCCCCCGAAGGGGGAACTCGAATGCTGTCTATATACACCAATGCCCGAGAGGGGGTTTCCAATTTCTAGGGATCCCCCCGAAGGGGGAACGTACATCATGGCTACCAGGACTTACACATACGAGGAAGTTTCCAATTTCTAGGGATCCCCCCGAAGGGGGAACTGGATCGTGCTTCAAGAGGGGCTAAGACTGTTTGGGAGGTTTCCAATTTCTAGGGATCCCCCCGAAGGGGGAAGTGTATAACCGTTACAGTAAATCTCAGTGCCATCATAGTGGTTTCCAATTTCTAGGGATCCCCCCGAAGGGGGAACCAAGGTATTTCAGAGATGCTTAGTTTGTTTATTGTCTTGCTAGTTTCCAATTTCTAGGGATCCCCCCGAAGGGGGAACCGCCCGAATGGGCAGAGGCCTACATCATTTTCTAAGCTCCGTTTCCAATTTCTAGGGATCCCCCCGAAGGGGGAACCCGTGAGTTTCTCACGGAGTGCGCTGTGCCCGAGAACCTTGTTTCCAATTTCTAGGGATCCCCCCGAAGGGGGAACTGACCGACACAAATCCGACACCTGCAGGGTAGGCGTGTTTCCAATTTCTAGGGATCCCCCCGAAGGGGGAACCTACCCCTATTAAACCCAAGCAGGGCAAGGAATGCAAGACCCATTTGCGAGGGATCCGGAAAAAAGTCGGCAAAAAGGGTGCTGGCGAGGGGGCTTTGGGGCCGGAAAGCCTTGTGGCGCAAGGCGTCGAGGGATCGGACGAAAGAATCGGCCTTTGCGGCTTTTGGCGGATCGCTCGCGCAGGCGTTGATACCGTTTGAGTGTGCTTTTGGAAACACCGAGTGCTTAAGTAGGAAGAGACTTGCCTGAGCTACACAATGACCGAGCTGGGGGGTGCAGTCAGGGCAGGCCCACCCCAGATTTCCACCTGGGCGAGGACATAGCTAGTGAGCGGATAGAAGCGGACGCTGTCTTCCTCGGGCTTGATCTTCTTGCGGAGCCGCAGTTTGAGCTCCTCGAACTTGTCTTTGTCGAGGACGCACTCAAACACGCTGTATTGCACGCGCTTGCCGTAGCCTTCTAGCAGGTCGGCAATTTTCTTGCGTCGCTTGTCGCAGGGAGTATCGTAGGTAACAACATAAAGAAACATCAGCGAATCCGGTAGGGCTGGTACAAATCTTGAGGATTATAGACGGATTGCTTAAACTTTTTAACTTGCTGCGTTAGCAGATCCCAGCGGGGTTGATCTCCGTCAGGGGTCTGGATGGATCCCTCCATTCTTTGGATGAAAGCTGTAAGGTACTTTTTCCTGCCACTATCACTTAGAAAACAGCCACCATCGCGATACTCAAAGTCTTCTTCGATGTTCATAATGCCCTTGTTGATCAGCCAGAGGACTATTGAATCTACAATAGGCGCCCGAAATTCTTCCAGTAAGTCCGAAACCAGAGCAGCATGGCGTTCACTGCTAGCGTGCAAGCAACCCTGATAGGGATCCAAATCTTGCAGCTCAATCAGGGTTAATAGATGGTTCCAGAGCACCATGTAGCCAAAGCTGAGCATGGCATTAACCGGGTTAGTGGGCGGCTGTCGAGTGCGGTTAAGCAAAACAAAGCCCCTTTGCTGAAGGCAATTTCCCAATTCCGGGAAATACAGAGCCGCAGCCGCTCCTTCAATGCCCCGCAATTGATCTAGAGACTTGGCCTCAAGAGCTTGAGCAGCCAAATGTTCCAGACTGCGCAGGGTCAGATCCCCTGTTTCAGTGGGGCGCTGCCTGAGCTGCCTCATCAGCAGCACCCGGCTATTGAGCAGCTTGGCTCGCACCATCTGGGCTGCCGTTTGCAATCGCCATTCTTCAGGGAGCGCCTGTTGCAAATGAGCTAAGCGGCGGTACCCCCTCTCTATAGGAACAAGGCGACCATAGCAATAGCCTAGCCGGGAGAGATAGGCAATAGGAATATTCCGCCTCAGGCACGCTCTCACTACGTCTGTGGTGACCTGGGATCGGCCAAAGATTAAAATTTGCTCCAGCAAGGGTAGAGGCACCTCCTGCAAGAGCGACTCGCCCAAATAGACCATTACGAACTCTTGCTTAAGGCTTAGCCTACACCCCTGCTGAGAGACATATAAAGTTCGCATTATTCGTCATGACGACGCAGATCTTCAGCGCCTCGCCTCTGATCTATGGCATTGCCGGGTTTAGAGCGGCCACGCTCCGGTAAAATCTCAACATCAATTTCAGGACTTGACAAGAAATCCATCACGATCTCGGCCAGACTGCCCGAAAAGAAGCTGGCAATCATGACAAG
>NZ_JANSIA010000136.1:0-4578 GCF_047461835.1 Synechococcus sp. R60.1
TAGTAATCCGTACTGAACATATTATACATTATTTTCAGTATAGTTGAGCTTATTATTGACTAGAGTCATGCTCCTGCAAAGCTGCTTATACCCGGCGTAGCTATTCGAGGATTTGCGGTGGCCCCATCTGCCATTATCTTCCCAAAATCGGCCTCAGGTTCCATCCTTTCCATGACAGGATGGTAGGGATCCCGCGCCCCAGTTCACCCAGTTCATCAGATGGTTGCCCAAGCTGCTCCTACCGCCTACGAGGCTCAAACCCAAGCTCTCGCCCAATCTTTGTTGGCCTCTCTTTGGGGAGAGAAGCGATCCCTGCTGGCCCAGTGGCGAGATCAACTGCGCTGGGAGGACAAGCTGCTGGCCTGGGCGATGGAGAACCCCCACCTGCGCACCCAGTTGTTCCGCTTGATCGATGTCTTGCCCAGCTTGAAAAGCAAGGCTGAGGTGGCCCGCCATTTGCAGGAGTATCTCTTGGATCCGGCAGTAGAGTTGCCGGGGATGCTGAAGAGCCTGCTCAACTTCGCAGACCCCGACTCCCTGCCAGGACAGTTGGCTGCCACCACCCTAACCGCTGCCGTGGAAGCCTTGGCCCGTCGATACATTGCCGGAGAAACCCTGCAGCAAGTCAGCAAAACTCTGGAAGCTCTGCACCGGCAGGGTATGGCTTTCACGCTGGATTTGCTGGGGGAAGCCGTCATCACCGAAGCGGAAGCCCAATCCTACCTGGATCGCTATCTGCAGGTGATGGAGCATTTGGCAAAGATGGTCAAAACCTGGCCACAACCGCAGCCGGTGCCGCAAGTGTCGGTAAAGCTGACAGCCTTCTATTCCCAGTTCGATCCCATCGATCCCCTGGGGGCCAAAACCAGAGTGGGGGAACGGATTCGCGTCCTGTTGCGCCGGGCAGAAGCTCTGGGAGTCGGGATCCATTTCGACATGGAGCAGTACCGCTACAAATCCCTCACCCTGGCCATTTTGCAGGAGCTGCTGCTGGAGCCGGAGTTCCGAGGCCGCACCGACGTTGGCCTGACGCTGCAGGCCTACCTGCGGGATAGCTACACCGATCTGCAAAACCTGATCGCCTGGGCCAAAGAGCGGGGATCCCCGGTGACGGTGCGCTTGGTCAAGGGGGCCTACTGGGATCAAGAGACCATCCTGGCGGCGCAAAAGCACTGGCCACAGCCGGTTTACAACAGCAAGTCTGCTACCGACGCCAACTTCGAGCGCATGACCCAGCTTTTGTTGGAGCACCACACCCATCTCCACGCCGCCATCGCCAGCCACAATGTGCGCTCTCAGGCCAAAGCCATCGCCATTGCCCAAGCCCTGGAGGTGCCCCAGTCTGCTTTTGAACTGCAGGTGCTCTACGGCATGGCCGATCCCCTGGCCAAGGCCTTGGTGCAGAAGGGACAGCGGGTGCGGGTGTACTGCCCCTACGGGGAGCTGCTGCCGGGTATGGCCTACCTGATCCGGCGTTTGCTGGAAAACACCGCCAACACCTCTTTCCTGCGGCAAAGCGTTCAGGGCTACAACCCCGAGCAGCTGTTGGCCCCGCCGGTCTTGGACGAGGGATCCGTTTTTCCAGCTCCTTCCCTCTCGTTTGCCGCCGCTCCCGACACCGATTTCAGCCGACCCCAACAGCGGGATCCCTTTTTTCAGGCATTGGACGAGATCCGGCCTCAACTGGGTCAGAGGGTTCAGCCCTGGATTGCCGGAGAATATCGCCCCACCCGACAAGCCATGCTCTCCCTCAACCCTGCGGATCCTGAACAGGTGGTGGCGGAAATTGGGTTGACCGAGCCGGAACAGGTGGAGCAAGCCTTGGCAGCGGCCCAAGCCAGCTTCCCCAGCTGGAGGCGCACCCCCGTTGCCGTGAGGGCGGGGATCCTGCGGCGGGTGGCGGAGCAAATCGAAGCCCAGCGGGCGGAGCTGGCTGCCTGGATGGTGCTGGAGGTGGGCAAGCCCATTGCCCAGGCCGATGGGGAAGTTTCCGAGGCCATCGATTTTTGCCGCTACTACGCCCAACAGATGGAGGCCCTGGAGCGGGGACGGGAGTGCAACCTGCCCGGCGAAACCAACCATTACCACTACCAGCCCCGCGGTGTGGCGGTGGTGATCGCCCCCTGGAACTTCCCCCTCTCCATCCCTTGTGGCATGACAGCGGCGGCTTTGGTGGCCGGAAACTGCGTGCTCCTCAAACCGGCGGAGCAATCTTCGCTGATCGCCGCCAAACTGGCGGAGTTTATCCTCAAGGCCCTTGCCGAAGCCGGGATCCCGGAGGGTGTCTTTCAATTCCTGCCGGGGGTGGGCGAAGCCATCGGCCCCCTGTTGGTTCAAGACCGGCGGGTGCACCTGATTGCCTTCACCGGATCCCAGGCGGTGGGTTGCCAGATCCTCGCCCAAGCCGCGCAACTGCAGCCGGGCCAGCACCACATCAAGCGGGTCATTGCCGAGATGGGGGGCAAAAACGCCATCCTCATCGACGAAAGCGCCGACCTGGATCAGGCGGTCAAAGGAGTGGTCAACTCCGCCTTTGGCTACAGTGGCCAGAAATGCTCCGCCTGCTCGCGGGCGATCGTTTTGCAGTCCATTCACGACCTGTTCTTGGGACGGCTCGTCGAGGCGGTGCGCTCTTTGAATGTGGGGGATCCGGCCCACCCCGGCACCCAAGTTGGCCCGGTCATCGATGCAGAGGCCCAAGCTCGCCTGCACCAGGCCATTCAATCGGCCCAAGCCTATGCCCGTCTCGACCTCAGCCTGCCCGTGCCGGAAAAAGGCTACTTCGTCGGCCCCACTGTGTTCAGCCAGGTGGATCCCCAGTCAGAGCTGGCGCAGCGGGAGCTGTTTGGCCCGGTTTTGGCGGTGATCTCAGCGCCGGACTTTTCTTCTGCTCTGCAGATGGCCAATGCCACCCCCTACGCCCTCACCGGCGGTCTCTACAGCCGCACCCCTTCCCACATTCAACAGGCTCGCCAGGACTTTGCCGTCGGCAACCTCTACATCAACCGCGAGATCACCGGGGCGTTGGTGGAGCGGCAGCCCTTCGGCGGCTTCAAGCTCTCCGGCGTGGGATCCAAAGCCGGTGGCCCCGACTACCTGCTGCAATTTTTAGAACCCCGCACCGTAACCGAAAACACGCAACGGCAGGGCTTTGCTCCCATCGAGGGATCCTGAGGATCGAGTTTGGGAGGGGCGGTTCAGGGGTTTACTGGAGAGGCTTGGCTACATCCCCAACCTTGAAGCCTGCCCCGCTGAGAATGCGTCCCACACTGGAGCTGTCATCCACCTCCGTCAGTTGGACCTGTCCGGCTGGCTCAGTCAATTTGCGCAAGACTGTCCCCGTGGCCGGATCCTTCACCTCGCGGACGACGCGCTCCACAGAAAGAATCAATCCCACCCGATAGCCATCGCGGCTGCCCTTGTTCAGGATCACCTGGTTGCCGTAGACATCCGCCACCAAGGCGTCAACCGTTGGCAGAGAGCGAGGCTGAGCTGCCAAGCGCCCGGCAAAACCGGCCAACTGCTGGGCAATTTGCTCCACCGCTTGTTGGCTTGCCAATACCAACAGCTTCTCTTCGTTGCTGGTGGCGGATCCCCCGCCAAAGCCGGCAACCGTGACCGTGCTATCCGACTGGCTGGCGTTGCCTTTGCCCTCGACCACGGCCAAGATCTCGGCAGTACTGGTGCTCACCAAGCGGGCATTCAGCTGCACGTTGGCATCGGCATCCACCGACTCAGCCCCCACCGCCAGCGGGAAGCTGCCAAAGGGGGTCAAGACCGGTGCCCCACCCCCAGAACGGCGCACCGACACATCAAACTGGGTCACACTGCCGAGGATCACCGCATCGACCCCTAGGATCCGGCCTACCTGAGCAGCGGTGTTGGCATCCAGTCGCCCGGATAGACCCAGGTTCTGCTCGGCCAAGATCGCGTCCAGCCGCGAGCGCTCGATGACGGAAAAGGTGCCATCTCTCACCAGCCGATCCACCAACAGGTCGCTCACCCCCCGCGAAGCCTCGCGGAAGCTGTAGGGGTTGCTGAGGCTGCTGAAATCAAAGTCCAAGACTGCAATCCGAGGACGGGATGTGGGTTGCGGCGCTTGTCCCACCTGTCTGGGGGCAGAGAGGGTGCAGCGAATGTCTTGGGGAAATTGCTGGCAGAGGGCTGGATTGGCGGATTGGGCCACCACCGGGATCCCTGTCCAGCCTAGGCTTACCAAAGGGATCCCGAACAGCAAAACGGAAGAGAGGTTGCGCATGGTTAAACGATCTCCTAGATCTGGGAAGTGGCCACAGTTACTCTCAGCTTGCACCCAAAAGAGCTTCAGGGCGGTGACCGGTATCACCTGGCAGCTAAGGGCTAAGGATCCTGACGTCGCCTGTTCCCAGAAGATGCCCTACACTCTACCGACTACAAGGTTGTTGAAAAAAGGGATTGAGAAGGTTTGTATAGAAGAGTTGACAAATCTCAACCCTGTTGAGCAAAGGTACTCGCTCTCTGCAATTGACATCCTCCCCGGCCTGAAGGCCGGAGATTCCTACCACGCTGCGCATGGATGGCTCCTTGCGCAGTCGTCTC
>NZ_JANSIA010000137.1:0-4567 GCF_047461835.1 Synechococcus sp. R60.1
TTGCACATTCATCCCGACCCTGCGCAATCCTATCGCAGTGGTAAGTCGTTCAAGTGTGGGCACTGTGGATGGGAAGGAGATGCGGACTTGAATGGTGCAAACGTAATTGCGCTCTTGGGGGCTGCCGTAAACCAGCCTAGAGGTTCGGGCCTGTTTTGTTCTCTGGTAGAGCAGAGCAGGCTCAGGGCTACTGAAAGCCCGCTCGGTACCGCTTAGCGGTCGGAGCCGGGTAGTTTACTACTGTGGGAATGCTGTCCACCGTTAAATGCTTTGTGGTGTGGACTGTCAAACTTCCGGCAGCCAGTCCTCTGCAAGCACCAACTCTGGAGAGTAGGGACAGACATCTGGAAATGTCGAGATTTCTATCCCCGTTTGCCTGGCTGCTTGGCGGCGCGCCCGTTGATAACTCTCTTCAAGTTGCTCTACCAGATAACCTTTTAGGCTAGGGCTATCTTCTATGGCCAATCCGATTTGGGTTCGCGCATCTGTAATGGAATCTAGCCAGCTATCTGAACGGCGCTGAGGTTGATATTGCCACTTGAGTAGATGCAGCAGAAGGCGAGTTAATTGACTGGTAATCCCTCGTCGTTCGCTCTTACCCAAATTCTCAACCTCTTCAATTAAGTGTGTTAGGTCAATTTCATGCCAGCGCCTTTCCCGCAATAGCCGGGTTGTTCGGTCAATCCACAAGTTAAAGTCTGTCGAGTATAGATTGCTCATAGCTTTGTCCTGCTGAAAAATAGGGTCGCGATAATTATGAAATCCAGACTACGTCCTTCTTGAGTTTACTACAATAAAACCTGTAACACCTGAGTTCTCAACCGTCTGGGAGCAGAGTCCTCTGGTGACAAACCTTATCCAGGCAACTCTTTCTATAGTCATTTCGATTTAAAGCAGGACACTGCACCCACACTTGAAGTGCACCGAGCCGGAAGGCTTTTCAAGGACTCCGTCCCGCTGGCGCGATCAGGGGCCCAGGCGTCTTACCCTAAACTGAAGCAACTATATTTGACGAATATTTGACGGAGAGTGGATGGAGAGGGTGTCCCTGTGGAGAAAGGTTCAAACAAACGCTTTAACTGCCATAGTAGTTGATGGCTAAAGCTCCCACCAGAGTAAGCTGAAAGACCAAGATCACGAAGTAGAAAATGGCGCGGGGCTTGAACAGAGTGAGCATCAAGCCTATGGCTTTCAAGTCTACTATCGGCCCAAACACCATAAAAGCTAACAGGGATCCCGGCGTGAAGGTGGCGGCAAAGGAGAGGGCGAAAAAGGCATCCACCGTCGAGCAGATGGAGATGATCCCGGCCAGGGCCATCATGATCAGGATTGAGAGCAATGCATCTTGGCCATAATCCAGCACAAACGAACGCGGGATCACCGTTTGAATCAGGGCCGCCATCGCCGAGCCCAAGATGAGCACGGATCCCAATTCGCGGATCTCCCTGGCCCAGGTCTGCAGCAGGAGAACTCCTTTTTGTCCCCTGGAGGGAGAAGGCGCAGCGGCCAGAGCAGAGCGATACACATCTTCAGCCGTTTGTAAAGTGGCCAGGGATCCGCCAGAGGCCCCTTGAGCAGGGCTCTGGGATCCAATCCAGAAGGTGCCCCCCTGCAACAACGGCGAGCGGGAGATGTTCTTCGGATCAGCTTCTTGGGAGCGATTGCGCTGCAGCTCCCGCCAGACTGACGGCTGCAACAGAGGCTGGAAATCCTTTTGCAGGCTGAAGATCAAGCCGACGACAACCGCAATGCCGAAGGAAAAGAGAACTCGGTAGATCACCAGCTCCGGCATGGAGCGAAAGGCAATCCAAGTGGAAAAGATCACCACCGGGTTAAACACCGGCGCCGCCAACAGAAAGGCCACCGCCACGTGGGGTGGGATCCCTTTGATCACCAGTTGACGGGCCACCGGCAGGTTGCCGCACTCGCACACCGGGAAAAAGAATCCTAAAGCGCCACCGGCCACCGCGCTGCCGATTTTGCCTTTGGGCAGGAAACGGGCCAACTGGGATCCCTCGACAAACACCGCCAGCAGCCCCGATAGAAACACCCCTAGCAGCAAAAATGGCATTGCCTGCACCACAAGGCTCAGAAACAGGGTGAACCCGTCTCGCCAAAGGGGAGAGTCTAAAAGGCTCAACACACCGCCTCACGCACAATTTGGGCCTTACTGAGTTTGGATCCCGGCCCAGCGCCCTGTCAAACGGCTCTCAACCCCGCTCTTCTATAGGGATGTAGCGTTGCTGGCGTTCACCTGTGTACACCTGGGTGGGTCGGAAAAGCCGATTATCGGACAACTGCTCCCGCCAATGGGCCAGCCAACCCGCCGCTCGGGCAATGGCAAACACCGGTGTAAACAAATCTTCTGGGATCCCCAGCTTGGCGTAGACCAACCCTGAGTAGAAGTCCACATTCGGGTAGATCCCCTTCGGCCCTAGCAACTCCTCGCACACCCGTTCCACTTCCAGGGCGATGTCGTAGTACTTGTCGTGGCCGTAGCGCTCAAACAGCTCCTCAGCCAGCCGCTGCAGGATGGTGGCCCGTGGATCCTTCACCTTGTAGACTCGGTGCCCCATGCCCATGATGCGCTGTTTTTTGGCCAGTTTCTCCTCGATAAACGAGCGCACATTTTCCACCGAGCCAATTTGCCGCAGCAGCATCATCACCTGTTGGTTGGCCCCCCCGTGCAACAGCCCCGAAAGGGTACCCACCGCCGTGGCCAGGCTGCTGTAAGGGTTAGCCAGCGTGGAAGCGCTCACCAGAAGGGCAAACGTGGAGGCATTGACCGTGTGCTCGGCGTGCAGGATCAGGCAGATGTCAAAAATGCGGGCCAACCAGGGATCCGGCTTCTTGCCCGAGAGCATGTACAGAAAGTTGGAAGCGTGATCCAGACTATCGTCCGGGGGAATGGGATCATTGCCCTGTCGCATCTGGTGGAACATGGCCACCATGGTCGGCAGCTTGGAGAGCAAGCGGGTGACGGTGCCGAATACATAGTCGGGATCCATCTCCCGCAGCGGGTAAAACAGCCCCAAGCCCGCCACACAGGTTTGCAGAGCATCCATCGGGTGGCCCGACTCCGGAAACGACTTGATCATGTCGCGGATGCGGTATTTCACCCGTCGATGACTGCGGATTGCCTGATCAAAGTTGTCCAGCTCCGATTGGGTCGGCAGCTTTCCAAAGATCAGCAAGTAGGCTGTCTCCAGAAAGGTACTGTGGGCGGTCAATTCCTCGATGGGGATGCCCCGATATTCCAAGATCCCCGCCTGGCCATCCACAAAACTAATGTTGGAGCGTGTGGCCGGAACGCCTTCCAAGCCTGGTCTGTATTCGCCATCCGCCATGGTCGGATCCTTAGAGCAAGTATTTCCTAGATAATGATGAATCAATAATGATGAATCAATAATGATGAATCAAGGGTTGCCAAAGGTGCCTGGAACCCAACCCCTTGCTCCCCTCGGGCAGTACTGACCCCGCTTCGCTACAGTAAAGCAAATTTTGGATCCCTGTAGCCAAATGCTGCCCCTGTCATCCTTCACAGAGAGCTGGGCTGGGATCCGCCTTCTATCTTGCAACAGCTCCCGCTGCCCGACGCAAAAATTGTTGCTATGGTGAGAACTGCGCCCGGCTTGAGGGATCTTGGCGCCTGCCGGAGCCGTGAAAGTTCGCTCCCCCGCTTGGAGATCGGCATCGATGTCGGATACTGCTCAAACTCACCTTGGCTCCAGCCCAGTGCAAGGACTGGAGTACGTGGTGCTGGGAGTGGCCACTTGCTTCCAGCAGGATCAGGAAGGTCGCCTGGTAGAGGTTTTGGTGGCCGAGCCGGTGCCTGCTGCCGATTTGGACTGCCTGGCCCAAGAACGCCGCAGCACTTCCTATGTTCTCCTCTACGCCACAACCTACGCCGAGATCGTGAACAACGGGATCCCAACTTTGCCTGCCGATGTTTTCCCGCCAGGGGTGTTGTTGGGAGAAGACTTCGTGGAACGGGTGCAGGCAGCGGCCCGCACCTATCGCAGCAAGCCCCAGTTTCGCCATATCCCCCTGCACCAAACCTGCACTCCAGAGCGGGGGGTGTTTAAGCTCAATCACAGCGTTGAGCCCCGACGGATCCTCAACGCGGTTGTGGAGGTGAAGGATGCCGACAACATCAAACAGCACCCCCACACCCATCAACGGCTCTGACTCACTGGGCTGTACGGGTCAGACGTGCCCTGGAAAGCAGGTTGAACCGCCACTCTGGGCTAGGCTTCGGGATCCCTCTACCCTTCTGGAGCAGGTACGCAGCGGTCAGGTTTGGCTGGTTAAGGGAATGGGATCCCATGGGCTGTTGCTGGAGAAAGCTCATATTGTCGAGCTGCTGGAGTTTGGTGCAGCCGTTGGCCTGGCCATCGATCGCGATTGCCGAGCGGTTTTGCCGATCGCGTAAGCGGGACGGAGTCCTTTTGGCCAAGTGTATCTGCAGGCCCCTGCCACTTTTTTGGAGCGTCAGCTAGAAATCGCAGGAGCCCCGCACTGTACCCGTAGGGTCAGTGCCGGGAGGAATGCGCTTTGATGAAGTACA
>NZ_JANSIA010000138.1:0-4451 GCF_047461835.1 Synechococcus sp. R60.1
GTTGACCACCTGTCAACAAGAGCGGGTGGCTGCGGCCATTGCTGAAATCCTCTCAGAAAAAACCTGCCCGTAGCACTGGTTATGGTGATTTCAAATTACACTGAAGCAGCTTGTAGATTCCAGACCTCTTTCTCCTTTGGAGAGGGGCCGGGGATGAACGAGTGATGAGGGGACTGCGGTGTTGTGGAAACTAAGCCGAAAACTAGTTCCATTACTGCTTCAACGGACGGGAAGCCTGGGGATCTTCTCCTCAGAGCAGAAATCAGGGCGCCAGGTTCGTTTTCTGCGCCGCTTCCGCTTTACCCGTATTGGGGGGCGGTTTGTCGGGATCGCCCTGTTGGTAAGTATTGCTGCTTTCAACACCGGCAACAATCCCCTGTATTTGTTGCTGGGAATGCTGCTCAGCCTTATTCTCATCAGTGGTACCCTCTCTGATCTTACCCTCAAAGATCTGGAGGTCAGCCGGCAGTTGCCTAGCCGCATTTTCGCTGGCCAGCCTGTCTTAGTGGGTCTCACGCTGGTCAATCGCAAACGGCGCCTGCCCAGCTTCTCGTTGCAGGTGAGCGAACGCATTGAGGGGCTGAGGCGGGAAGATTGGCCTTCCAGCTATGTTTTGCGGGTGGATCCCGGTGCCAAGGTGGACACTTTTTACCAGCATACTTTTTCAAGGCGGGGAGCCTGGCAGTTGCAGGGTTTTGAAGTTGCCACCAGTTTTCCATTTGAACTCTTCCGCAAGGCGGTAGAGATTAGGGATCCCCAAACGGTGATCGTGTTTCCGCGGCTCGCCCCGGTTCAAGGATTGGCGCTGTGGGATCAGCTCAGCAGCGGCAACCAATTGCGCCCCCAGCCTGGTCGAGAGGGAGACTACCTGAGCTTACGGCCCTACCGACCCCACGACGATGTGCGTTCTGTCCACTGGAAGATCTCGGCCAAACGGGACCAACTGATCGTGCGGGAGTTGGAGCGTCCACGAGCCCAGGCCATCACCCTCTGTTTTGAAAACCGCTGGCAGCCCCAGAAAGAGAGGCCCGAGATCCATCGAGACAAGTTGGAGCGAGCTGTAGAGCGCTGTGCCGGGATCCTCTTCTACTTGATGCGAGAAGGTTACCCGGTAGCACTTGTTACGTTACAAGAGCGGACTCCTTTTGGGTCAGACCTGGCCCATCAAGATCACCTGCTGACCGTGTTGGCACGACTTACTTTTGTCGGGGATCCCCAGCTCAGCCCTCCACTGGAAAGAGAACCTGATCCCTCTGTCAAGTTTGACCTCACCCCTCAAGATCGCTGTGTGCTGCTGGCCCATCCCGACCAGGATGGAAAATCTGCCCCGGCCCATCTCATCCACACGGGATCGCTGTTGCAATTTATCCCAATTGAGTGAGCTTCAGGCCCATTTTGATAGCAGGATCCATCTGAGATTGTTTGGAAAGCTTGGGCGCAGATCCTTGCAAAGCTTTAGGTTAAACTGCTGAAGAAGTGGTGGTTCACTGCTCCAACTTTTGTCGCAATTCTGGAATGGCCCGCCGCATTTGTCGATAGCCCTCCTGAATAATCGGATCTGCTTGATGAAAATCGAAGATCCCATACTGGCTCAGCTTGGGTTGTAAGAGCAAATCCGGCGGATGTTCGGCTAAAACACTGCGGGTAACGATTTGCTCCATCACGTTCAACGTCTTGCCAATAACGTCGAAAATATTGGGACCAGAGGGCTCATCTGGAAACCATTGGCTAATTTTTTCTTGGATCCCTTGTTGTAGGGATTGATAGCGTTTGCGAATGCGGGTGATGAAGTTGGTTTCTTCTTCGATCACTTCTCCTTCAGCATTCAAGCGCTGTCGCCGTTGAAGGGTTTCTTCCACCTCTGTTTCTTCCAGTTGCGACTCCACATCCGCGGGATCCACATGGTTGAGATTGACCGCAACAACAACATCGGCCCCCATCTCCCGCACCACTCGCACCGGCACCGGATTGACAATGCCTCCATCTCCGAGATAGCGCCCTTCGTAGTAAAAGGGTGTAAAGATCCCTGGGATAGAGATGCTGGCCCGCACGGCATCTGCCATTTTGCCCGAACGCAACAGCACCTCCTAGCCTGTGATCAAGTCGGTAGCCACACAGCAAAAGGGGATCCCGGCCTCTTCAATACACAGCTCTTGCAAATGTTCTGTCAGCAGCTCATAAATTTTGTTGCCATCCAGCAGGCCACAGGTGGGAAAGACCACATCAAACAAAGACAGGATCATCTTCCAGTTGAGATCTCGCACAAAGTCTTCCAGCTCATCCAGTTCTCCCGCTGCATAAATGGCTCCCACAAAAGCGCCAATGCTCGTCCCGGCAATGTAGTCAACGGAGATCCCAGCCCGCTCTAGAGCTCGAATCACACCAATATGAGCCCATCCCCTCGCTCCGCCGCTGCCCAGTGCTAATCCCAGTTTTTTGCCCATGATTGCTCCCTCAAAAAGAGACCCAAAAGACCTCAAGAATCCTAAACCTTGCTCCCTCTAACAATTAGGTACCTGCCCTTTCCCGCAGATCGGAAGGCAGATAACTGCGTTCCCCTAAGATTTCCAGAAGGGGGCCATAGCGGTCGAACTTGACCACGCTGACCGAGGCGGCCAAAACCTCAATGCGATCCCGGTAGCGACCCAGGTCGATGCCCAGCAGGCTGCAGAGAATAACCCGAATGGTGGCCTTGTGGGAGACGATCAAGACGTGGCCGCCTGTCCATTTTTCCTGGATCTCGGCCACAACCGGCATGGCCCGATTGGCAATTTGCACGGCGGTTTCCCCCCCTGGGGGCGCGTTCCAGGCTGGCTCGGTCATCCAGCGCCAATAGGCTTCTGGGTAGGCTTCTTGCGCCTCAGCGTGGGTTTTGCCCTCCCACTCGCCGTAGTGAATTTCTCTTAGGCCCTCTCGAATCTGCATCTCCAAGCCAACTTTCTCGGCCAGGGGGCTTAGGGTAGCCAAGGCGCGCCGCATTGGGCTGACGTAGAGAGCTTGCCAAGGGATCCCAGCATAGGCTGCGGCAAAGGCTTCTGCCATTTGTTTGCCTTCGGGGGTGAGGTCGGGATCGAGAGCGCCGCAAAAGCTGCCGGAACGGCTGTAGGGAGTTTCTCCGTGTCTAAGGAGGTAAAGTCTCAGGCTCATGGGAAATATGCTTATGGGAGCGAACTTTGCCACTCTAGCTGCCCAACTTTAAGCTCTCCTTATCCCCCTTCGGGGCGGTGGTTGGTGGTGGGGATGTAAATGCGGCTACCTGCCCACTGCAACTTTTCCCGCAGAGTGCGAAAGTAGGAGAGCTCTTTTTCCAGGATCATCAGCTTGGCCGGTGTAGGTGCTTGCTGAATGTGAACCCACTGGCCGGGATTCACCGACTGAGCCAACACGCCATCTGTCCACAGGCGGGTCAACCCTTCGGGATCGGCAAGAGGCCAAATGTCCACCCTGGCTGTGCCGCTGATGACAATAGGACGGCTAGACAAACTCAGGGGACAAATAGGGGTGATGATGATGGCGTCGAGGGTGGGCTCGAGGATGGGGCCATTGGCTGCCAGAGTGTAAGAGGTGGATCCCGTCGGTGTGGCCACCAGCACGCCATCCCCGTGGTACTGATCCAAAATCTCTCCGTTGACCTCGATCTCCATGATCGCGGCAGGCAGCCGTTCTCGGTTGATTGGCTTCAGGCAGATCTCATTGAGGGCATAGTAGACTTCGCTGGCCGGACGGCCTTGCGACTTTCCCTCTCCACGGGCGGCCAAGGGATCCCCTTGCCCCAACTGCGGCTGTTCCCAAATCTGGGCTTGCAACATCATGCGGGCTTGCAAGAAAAAATCCCCTGCCTGAATGCGATCCCAGGGATCCTGTTGCAGCACCCGCTCCGACTGGGCCAAAAACCCCAGCCTACCCCCCACTTTGATCGGCAAAATCGGGATCCCATAGGAGGCTAGGTATCGTGCCGCCGCCAACACCGAGCCATCTCCCCCCAGCACCACTGCCAGATCGATGGGATCCGAGGTGGCCTCTAGAAAGACAGGGTAGGGGTTGTGGTGCAAGCCGGTGGGAGCTGTCAACACCGTAACACCGCGCCGGCGCAACTGTTCAGCACACCTCTGACAAGCGGCCTTGCTCTCCCGATCCCCCTCTTTGTAGGCAATCACCACCAAGCCCAAGTCCATGGTCAACCTCATCAAGGGATCCCTGTCGATTGTCCCCTTCTTCAGACTGGGGATTGCTCAGGATAATCCAGACTATCCCCCCCAAAGTTAACCAGAAAATGTTCTCTTGGACGGTGAAACCGATCACCGCAGCTCTCCCTTGAGCGTCACTGCCCCCGCCAGAGCTTTCTTCTACAACTTTTAAGTAACAGTTAAGTAAATGTAAACTACCCGACCCTGACTGCTTCGCAGTACAGGGCGGGCTTTCGGTAGCCCTGCAGTTGGCAAGCCAACCAC
>NZ_JANSIA010000139.1:0-4387 GCF_047461835.1 Synechococcus sp. R60.1
ACTACCAGATGGTACCTCAAGGCAGCTATCCAGAGTGCAGTCCACAGTGGTGATCGGGGCGGGGCCAGCTGGATTGAGTGCCGCCTACGAGCTGAACAAGCAGGGCTACCCGGTAACGGTTTTGGAAGCGGATCCGGTGCAGGTAGGGGGGCTATCCCGCACTGTAACCTACCAAGGCTATCGCTTTGATATCGGTGGACACCGCTTTTTCTCCAAGTCGGCGGAAATTGAGGCTCTGTGGACGGAGATTTTGGGCTCGGAAATGCAGGTTTGCCGGCGGCTTTCCCGCATTTTTTACCGAGGTGTTTTCTTTGATTATCCAATTCGACCTACGGATGTTTTTGCCAAACTGGGGCCAGGGTTTACCACCCTCTGTCTGCTCAGTTACCTAAAGGCGCGCCTCTTTCCCAGGCCCAATCCTGTATCTTTTGAAGATTGGGTCATTAACCAATTTGGGGAACGGCTGTATCGCACTTTTTTTAAGACCTACACCGAGAAAGTGTGGGGGATCCCTTGTCACGAGATCAGCGCCGACTGGGCAGCCCAGCGGATCAAGGGTCTGTCGATGGCTTCTTTGATCCGTAAAACCTTTTTCCCCAACCGAGAGGGGGTGATCAAAACCCTGATCGATCGCTTTCGCTATCCTCGCCTAGGGCCAGGCCAGATGTGGGAGCGCGTTCAAACCTTGCTGGCAGAAGCCGGGCAGCCGGTACAACTGGATCGCAAGGTTACGGCAATCCACTGGAACCGGGCCGGAGTTCAAGCTGTACAAGCCTGTTCTCAAGGGGGAGAGACCTTTTGGGTGACCGGCGAGCAGTTCATTTCCACCATGCCGCTGCGCTCTCTGGTGCGGGCTTTGGTACCTGCAGCACCGGAGCCGGTGCGAGAGGCTGCCGAACAACTGCGGTATCGGGATTTTTTGACGGTGGCTTTGCTGGTGGATGAGCCCAACCTATTTCCAGATCACTGGATCTACATTCACGATCCCTCGGTGCGGGTGGGGCGTATCCAAAACTTCAAGAATTGGAGCGCGGACATGGTTCCGGATCCCTCGGTCACCTGCTTGGGTTTGGAGTATTTTTGCTCAGCGACGGATCCCTTTTGGGGACAAACCGATGGGGATTTGATGGCCTTGGCAACGCTGGAATTGCAGCGGTTGGGCCTGCTGGGGAAGGCAAAGGTTTTGGGCGGCACAGTCATTCGCGCCCCGAAAGCCTACCCGGTTTACAATCACGGCTATCAAGCTCACATCCAGACCATTCGGGCCTTTTTGGAAGAGGCACTGCCCAATTTGCAGGTGGCAGGCCGCAACGGCATGCACCGCTACAATAACCAGGATCACGCCATGATGACGGGCCTTTTGGCCGCTCGCAACATTGTGGCAGGGGAACGGCGCTACGATGGGTGGCGGGTCAACCAAGATGCTGAGTATCTGGAAGAGGCGGATTCGACAGCAGCCTTGGCGGGAGGACGGGCCGTGCCCCAGGTGCTGGGTCGCCGGAGTTAGCGGCGGAAGGGATCCTGCTTCGATCCAGCTTCGCCATCCAACACCTCTAGGATGGCCTTAGCAGCGCGAGCCAGAACGCCGGGTTCTCCTAGGGCTGCCCGCATCGCGGCGTAGTCGGCTTGCAGTTGGGCTTGGCGTTCCGGCCGAGTTAGCAACTCCAGTGCCAGTTGGGCGATCTTCTCCGGCTGGGCCTGCTCCTGCAGCAACTCCGGCACAATGGGGCGCATCTGCACGAGGTTGGGCGGAGACATGAAGGGCACCGACACCCTCAGCCAATGGCGGGCGATCCAGAAGGTGATGGGGTTGAGGCGATAGATCACCACCTGGGGGATCCCCAAGATGGCCGTCTCCAAGTTCACCGTGCCCGACTTGGCCAACACCAAATCAGCCGCTGCCAAGGCGAGGTGATGAGCTTTGTGGGGGGAGAAGAAGGGCAGAGCTTGGGGATCCAAAAGGGTGAGGTTGAGCCCAAGGCGGCGGGCAGCCCGCGCAATCGGGGCAGCAAAACGGGGCGAGGCCAGGGGCACCCAAAACTGTGCCTGAGGCAGGTGAGCTTGCAACAACTGGGCCGCCTTGAGCAGGACAGGCAGAACCGAGCGCAGCTCTTGCCGACGCGAAGCCGGCACCACCACCACCACCGTGGCTTCGGCAGGGATCCCCAACTGGGCTCTGGCTGCAGCACGGCTGGGCACAGCGGCCAAAATATCCAACAGGGGATGGCCCACATACTGGACATGGGCTCCTGCCGCCGCGTAGTAGCGGGCTTCCTCAGGGAAAATTGCCAACATCAGCCGCATCTGCTGGGCCAGTTGGTAGGTGAGGCGGGCATCCTGCGACCACACCCACTCTTGGGGAGCAATGTAATAGACGGCAGGGATCTGCCGCCGTTGCAGCAGACGGGCAATGCGGCTGTTGACGCCGATGTAGTCCACCAGCACGGCCACATCTGGCGGGTCTTGGGCCAAAAAGCGGCGAATCTTCCATTCCGTCCAGAGGGCGGGGCCGATAAAGGGAAGAGCCTCTAAAATGCCAACGGAGCTGATCTCGGTAGTGCGGTGCAATAAACGGGCCCCGGCAGCAGCCATGCGCTCTCCCCCGACCGCTGTGATGCGCAGTTGAGGGCGCTGGCGCAGCAATTCTTCAATCAGATGGCCGGCCTGCAGATCCCCTGAGACCTCGCCCGTGCAGATGAACAGGTGGCTCACCAGAGCTACACTCCCGACCCCAATCTTTAGTCATCCAGCTCTGAAGTGCTCTGCACCGGCGGATCTTCCCCTCTCCCGCGTAGGGCCGGCAGAGGGCCTCGTCGTTGCGGCTGCGAGAGGGAGTCTTCCAAAAATTGCAGCAGATGTTGCAGGGATCCCGTCTCGTCCACCCACTCTTTCCCCTGTAGGGAAAGGACATGGCGCTCTCCCTCCGCACCGCTGTTACAAACGACACACAGGCTGCTGCGCAGCGTTTGCAGCGCTTTTTCCAAAGGCAACCCTGAGCGGTACAAAAATCGGTAGACCTGCCGCAGCAAGGGCAGGGATCCCTCCATCCCTTGGGCTCGCCGCAACCCCACCAAGTTCAGACCGCGGATGCGAGCCGGATGTCCTTCCACCAACATGTAGGGGGGAACGTCGCGGTCAACCCGGCTCATCGCCCCCACCATGGCCAAGCGCCCGATGCGGGTGAACTGGTGGATCCCGACCATGCCGCCGATGCGGGCTTGAGACTCGATGTGGATGTGGCCGGCCAAAGAGACAGCATTGGTAATCACCACCTGATTTTCGATGACGCAGTTGTGGGCGACATGGGTGTAGGCCATCAGCAGGTTGTAATCTCCAATCAGGGTGGCTTCCCC
The DNA here is from genome assembly GCF_047461835.1 of Synechococcus sp. R60.1. Lineage (NCBI taxonomy): Bacteria > Bacillati > Cyanobacteriota > Cyanophyceae > Synechococcales > Synechococcaceae > Synechococcus > Synechococcus sp. R60.1. Next base: position 3,354 of record NZ_JANSIA010000139.1, read on the forward strand.
TTCATTGGTAGCCCGGTTGATGGTGACGAACTCGCGGATGCGATTGCCTCTGCCGATTACCACTTGAGAGGGGGCGCCGCTGTACTTCAGATCCTGAGGCTCGGTGCCCACAACTGCTCCCGGAAAAATGTGGTTGCCCTCGCCGATTTCCGTCCAGCCATCGATCACCACATGGGCCCCCACCACCGTATGGGCAGCAATGCGAACATGCTCGCCGATCACCGCATACGGGCCAACCTGCACCGTCTCGTGTAGCTCAGCTTTCGGATGGATCACCGCGGTGGGATGAATCCGCTCCCGTGAGCGGTGCGGCGCACTTGCAGAGGCGTTGGGAGTGGATCCCGCTGAAGCGAACGAACTCATTTCCGACCTAGCCAGCAACTGTGGTTACGCTCCCAACCCCGCGAAGGATCACCAAGGCTTGACTCCGGGGGAGATGAGCCTTAGAGCTACGCCCCACTGTCGCGACAACATGTTTACCGTATCCCGACAGAAAGGCGCAAGCAGCCCCTGAGCCATCTTTCTATCCCAACACTTTATCTCAATTGCGAGAACACCCACACCGGAGCGCCTCCTGGATGGCCGCTGTTGGCCCATCAATCCACCAGGGAGAACATCAGCTCCCCCTCGGTTACCAGTTGCCCTCCCACCTGAGCGCGGCAGAACATCTTGCCAATGCGCCTCTGGCGAATGGTGAGCAAATCGGCGGAGAGCAGCAGCTGATCCCCCGGCAGTACCGGGCGGCGAAAGCGAACGCCATCGATCCCGGCAAACAGGGCCAAACGCCCGGCCACGTCCGGCAACTTGGTCAACACGATCCCCCCTACCTGGGCCATGGCCTCGACGATTAGGACGCCGGGCATGATGGGTCGGTTGGGGAAATGCCCTTGAAAAAAAGGCTCGTTGAAGGTGACGTTTTTCAGGCCCACCGCCCGTTGCCCCGGTTGATACTCCACAACCCGATCCACCAGCAAGAAAGGATAGCGATGGGGCAAGATCTCCAAAATCTGCTCCGTTGTGAAGACGGGGGGAGC
>NZ_JANSIA010000140.1:0-4300 GCF_047461835.1 Synechococcus sp. R60.1
TTCTATCGTAACTTCCGCATTCCTCCCGACACTGACCCTACGGGTACAGTGCGGGGCTCCTGCGATTTCTAGCTGACGACGCGAACGGGATCCCCAGCGCCCGCAGCTGCTCAACCAGTCGCTCCAGCAGCCTCATGGTTCAGCACTTCAGCCCACCGGGGTAGGTACTGGGAAAAATCCTGTTTTTTGACAAACCGAAAAGGCCCGGATAGGGATCCCCAGATCACTTGATCGGTCTCCGGATCCCGACCTTGATCCAAGCTGTGAAAGTAGTCGGCTCCGATCTCAAACTCGCTGTACAAATAGGTGGTTCTGCCTTTGCGTTCAACAATACAGCCTTTGCCGGGCAGGCTGCGGCCCCGATAGCAGGATCCCGTCCATTCCACCTGGGTGACACAGCCGGGCAAGAGTTCCAACTCCGCTGCTGTCAGACCGGCCAATTTCCCCTTCGCGTAAGCGTTGCTTAGCAACAACTCCCGACCGGCGCACCTGTAGGAGTCAGGAGCTGTCAGAGCATAGTTTTGAATCCGGATCCCATCTGGAGTATCGAAGAGGTGGATCACCCGCTGTCGGTAAGGCTGCTCAGGATAAATGTCGTACAGTTGCTCCACGTAAAACCCCACCCCCTGCAACACCGACCAAGGCAAGGGGCATTGGTACACATGAATGTTGGCAAACCAGACGGGCTCTGCAATCGCCTGTTGTAGGTTGTTGAAGTGCCCTGCCATCCAGGTGGCCAGTTGAGCCAGTTGTGGGGAAACAGACATAGGTTCAGATGGATTCAATGGATTGAAATCGAGAAGATTCAGATCGAGCGCTCCTGATCCTGCAGACTTTGTCCAACTGTCAGGGACTCCGTCCCGATGGCGCACTCCATAACACACTCTACAAAACTACACCAGGGAATAGCTTGGTAGCCCTGTACTTGAGTGCGGGGTGGAAAAGCCCTTGGGCAACTTGATTTAAGGGAATTTAAGGGATTTAAGAGAGCATTGTTGCTTACCGTCACCCGCCCTGTCTCTGGCGGAGTTGTTGCCATGGGCAGGGGAACCGCAACCCTGTGGCGACGAGGCCGTTCGCGCCACTCGGACGGAGTTCTTGAAGGGGATTGGGTTGCAGGGACAGGCTAGAGTAGAGGAGCCGGACTCCTGTGCCTCTTGAGATCTCGTCTAAGATGGTATTGATGTCGGCCCTACCCATTCCGCTGCTGGGGCAATCCTTGTCTGCTCTGAAAGACTGGGCGGTTGCCCAAGGACAGCCGGCCTATCGCGGGCAACAACTGCATGCTTGGATCTACCAAAAAGGGATCCGCTCCCTGGAACAGGTGACGGTGTTTCCTAGGGCTTGGCGAGAGGCGGTGCAAAGCTACCCAGTGGGACGCTCGCGCATTGTGCAGCGGACAGAGGCCCGCGATGGTACTGTGAAGTTTCTGCTGGGGTTGGCGGATGGGCAGTTGATCGAAACGGTAGGGATCCCAACGGCCAAGCGTCTGACGGTCTGCGTCTCTTCTCAGGTGGGCTGCCCGATGGCCTGCGATTTCTGTGCCACCGGCAAGATGGGCTACCGGCGCAACCTAGAGCTGCACGAGATTCTGGATCAGGTGTTGACGGTGCAGGAAGATTTTGGCCGTCGCGTCAGCCATGTGGTCTTTATGGGCATGGGGGAACCCCTGCTCAACCGCGATACGGTGGTACAAGCCATCCGCAGCCTGAATCAAGATATCGGCATCGGCCAACGGCATATCACCCTCTCGACGGTGGGGGTACCCCGGCAAATTGCCTGGCTGGCGCAGCAGGATCTGCAAGTTACCCTGGCCGTCAGCTTGCATGCCCCCAATCAAGACCTGCGGCAACGGTTGATCCCTTCGGCAGCCCACTACCCTCTGGACACTCTGATCCAGGATTGCCGCGACTACATGCTGCGCACCGGGCGGCGAGTCAGTTTTGAATATACCCTGCTATCGGGGGTCAACGACCTGCCCATTCATGCCCGCCAACTGGCGCAATTGCTGCAGCAGGCCAGCCGGTCAGGGGTACAACTGCACGTGAACCTGATCCCTTACAACCCCATCTCTGAAGCTGACTATCAACGCCCCCACCCGACACGGGTCAGAGAGTTCGTCCGCCAGCTCGAACAGCACCAAGTGCGGGCCACTGTGCGCCAAACCCGTGGCTTGGATGGCAATGCCGCATGTGGTCAACTGCGGGGATCCTTCCTGCGTTCTTTGCCAGGGGATTTGTAATCGCCGCGCAACGCTTGCGCGAGTACATCAGCTCAGTCCGCAGGCGCGTCGTAACCAGGCGGCATCCTGTTCTGGCAAGGTGGCGTGGTGCATGACGTAAACCTGCCGGTGATACTCGTCCAGCCAGGCTCGCTGCGCCTCGTTTAACAGTTCCCAATCGATCAAGCGTCCATCGAAAGGGATCCAAGTCAGGGAGCGAAAGCCCATCCAGCCCTCCGGCTCGGGAATGGCAATCACCTCGTAGAGGTTCTCCAGGCGGATCCCACCCCATCCCGGCTGGTAGTAGCCCGGCTCGATGCTGTTGATCATGCCCACTTTGAGAGGGGTGTTGGCGCGGCGGTGGATCCCGTTGGGCCCCTCGTGGACATTCAAAAAGGCGCCGACACCGTGGCCGGTGCCATGGCCATAGTCCAGCCCGGCCTGCCAAAGGGTAGAGCGGGCGATCCCATCCAACGAGACTCCATAGGTGTCGGGGGGGAAGATCTGGCGGGCGCATTGAATGTGGGCCTTGAGCACCTCGGTATAGCGCCGCTTGCACAAGGGATCCGCGGGTTGCGGGCCAATCCAAACGGTGCGGGTATCGTCGGTGGTGCCCCCCAAGTAGTGGGATCCGGAGTCCAACAAAAACAGTTCGCCCGGCTGCAGCAGCTTTTGGGGATCCGGAGTGCTGTAGTGGATGATGGAGCTGTTGGCGCCGGCGCCGGCAATGGTGTTAAAGCTCAGGCCCACCCACTCCCCTTCCTCCCGGTAGTGGGCCTCCATGATCGCGGCCACGTCGGCTTCGGTGACGGGGATCCCCTGTTGGATTTGCCGGTCGATCCAGGCCAGGGTGCGAATCTTGGCCCGGCTGGCCTTGCGGTTGGCCAGGCGCATCTGTTCCAGCTCGGTGGGGTTTTTCACGGCCTTGAGGGCTTCCACCGGGTGCTCCAGCTCGCGGCAGCTCGCATCCTGCAGCAGCTCTTGAGTGCCCTGGGTGGTCTGCTTGGGATCCAAGCCCACCAGCGCGTAGCTCTTGGCCCATTGGGGCAGTTGTTGGCTGTAGGTCTCGTAGGGCCAGAGTTCCACCCCGGCTTCTGCCAGAAATTGCCGAGATCGGGGACTGAGCCGCTCCAGATCTGTGAATAGAGCCGCTCTATCTAGGCTGACCAAAGCATAGGCCCAAAACACTGGGTTGTAGGGGATGTCGGATCCCCGCAGGTTAAACAGCCAGGCCACCTGATCCAATTTGGTCAGGGGCAACAGTCCCACCCGCTTGCGGCGCATCTCCTGCCGGACTTGGGCCAGCTTTTCTGCAGGGGTGGCCCCGCTTAGGTGGGTGGGTACCGAGTCAATGGGCCGGTCAAAGGGAGCGGTAAGTCCCTGGGCCAACTTATCTACCAAGTTTTCCACGACCGGGATCAAGAGCACCCCTCCCGCTTGGGCATGGGCCTGCAACTGGCGATAGGTGGCCACCGCCACCGTAAAGGGATCCACCCCCAGGCGAAAGCCGGATCCCAGCTCTTCCACAATCTCCATCAGGCTGGGCTGATTCGGCAGACCTCCTTTGATCACTGTCAATAGATTGGGATCCACCTCCCGCTCCGCCTGTTCGTGATAGCGGGGATCTACCCACAGCCAAGCCCTGTCCCGGGTGATCAAGGCATCCCCCACCGAGCCGGTAAAGCCTGTGATCCACTGACGCCGCTTGCGATGTTCCGGCAAATACTCATTGAGGTGCTCATCAGCAGAGGGAACCCAAAAGCCATCCAGATCTTGTTCTCGCAGAAGCTGGCGCAACTGCTGCAAACGGGCAGCAACATCCAGGCGGGGCAGGGTTTGGAGCATGGCAGAGGGGTAAAGCTAAACGGCCAGGCTATCGCCATTCTAAACAAGGTTGGGCCGCCCCCACTTCCCGCCTTCAGTGGTCGGCCATTTCAGATAGCAGCCAGATAGCAGCCAATACCTCCCTCTTCCTATGGGTGAGGGAAGAAATCCGCCAGCTCTAGGTTGTGTTGATCTTTCATTTGAGCCAAAAGAGAGCACTGACGAGATAGAGAAAACTCAAGAAGTTCCTGGCCA
>NZ_JANSIA010000141.1:0-4104 GCF_047461835.1 Synechococcus sp. R60.1
TGTACTTCATCAAAGCGCATTCCTCCCGGCACTGACCCTACGGGTACAGTGCGGGGCTCCTGCGATTTCTAGCTGACATCCTTGCGGCCAGATTTCCAGTGTGGGGTTTGCCAAGTCGAGCGGCTCTCCTACAGGGGAATTCCGGCAGACGGAAGCTGAGGCGGTACACTAGTCAGAAGCTTTTTTCATCGAGTCCCGTTGGGAAGACCTCTTGCGAAACCTGTTTCTTACCGGCGCTAGCGGCTGCCTGGGGCACTATGTGTTGGAGCGCCTGGCCCAGCAAAGGGATCCCGAGTTTCCGGAGCGGCCCGCCTACCACCTGTACGTTCTCATCCGCGAGACCAGCCGCCTGCGGCTGCCCCTAGAACGGCTGCCCGCCCCTATCACCCTAGTACCCGGCGATCTCCTGCGCATCCGGGAACACGCCGCTCTGCTGCGCCAGATGGATGGGCTGATCCACATGGCGGCAGCTTGGGGGGATCCCGCCCTGGCTTGGGCCGTGAATGTTACCCACACCCTGGAGCTCTTTCAGTTGTTGGATCCGGAGCGCTGTCAGCAGGTGATCTACTTTTCCACGGCCAGCCTTTTGAACCAGGACCTGGAGCCTTTGGCCATTGCCGGACGGGCCGGCACCGACTACATCCGCAGCAAGTACGAGATGCTGCTGCGGCGGCAGGAAAGCGGCTTCTGGCCGGAGCGCCTGCTCACCCTTTATCCCACCCTGCTCTTTGGCGGCAGCCCTCACCACCCCTACTCCCACATCACTGCCGGCCTCAAGGACGTTCTCCGCTGGCTGGATCTGATCCGCTTTTTGCGGGTGGATGCCAGCTTCCACTTTATCCACGCTGCCGATGTGGCCGAGATGGTGGCCTATTGGGTGGCCCATCTGCCTGGTGGCGGCGATTGGGTGTTGGGCAATCCCCCCGTCTCCTGGGATGAATGTGTGGAACAGATGTGTGCTTATTTCAAAAAACGGATCTATTTCCGAGTGCCTCTGCCCCCGGCTCTCGTTCGCGGCTTGGCCTTTCTATTTCGGGTGCGGCTTTCAGCCTGGGATGAGTTCTGTCTGCGCCAGCGCCATTTTGTTTACCCGGCCATTTCCCCAGAAACCCTGGGTTTGCGCTGCCACTTCCCCACCGTGGCCTCTCTTTTGGATACCTACCTCTAGACCACCTTTGAGTAACAGTAGAACTGGACGCTGCTTCCTTTCCCTCTGGGACGGGGGGATGAGAGCCGAGGACCCAAGGGATCCCACTCGCCTCCGACAGGGATCAGCCGGTGGGGGCCACCGTTTCTCTGATGGCCAAGGCCTGGAGCTGGGCGGCAATGCGCTCGCGGTTGAGGTTTTGCCCAATCAGCACCAGTCGGGTCAAGCGCGGCTCCTGGGGTCGCCAGGGGCGGTCGTAGTAGGTTTCAAATCGGGATCCCACCCCCTGCAGCACCAGGCGCATCGGCTTGTGGGGAACGGCCACAAATCCTTTGATCCGGTAAAGGCATTCCTCTTGGGCCAACCGGCGTAGCTGAGCCACCAGGGATCCCGGCTCATAACCTCCCTCCAAGCTGAGGTAGAAAGACTCAAAAGCTTCGTGCTCATGCTCCTCCCCGTGATCGTGGTGGCTGGGGCGGCGCTCGAGCTGGTCTTCCACCGCTGCATTAAAGCCCAAGAGCACTTCTGGAGGAACCTGCCCCCGCTCACAAGGGAGGATTTGAACCTCAGGGCGCAAGTGGTGCCGCAGCCAGCTTTCCACCCGAGCTTGCTCCTCTTGGGTAATCTGATCCACCTTGGTGAGCACCACCAAATCGGCACAGCTCAACTGATCCTCAAACAATTCCTCAAGCGGAGTCTCATGGTCCAAACTTTCGTCAGCCTGCCGCTGCGCCTCCAGGGCCGCCGGATCCCCCACCAGTTGCCCAGAGGCCAGAGCCTGACCATCCACCACCGTAATCACCGCATCCACCGTGGCGCCTGTACGAATGGTGGGCCAGCGGAAAGCCTGCACCAGGGGCTTGGGCAAGGCCAGTCCTGAAGTCTCGATCAGGATGCAGTCCAGCTCTGCCCGCCGTTGCAACAAAGCTTCCATGGTGGGCAAAAACTCCTCCTGCACCGTGCAGCAGAGACAGCCGTTGGCCAGCTCCAGAATGGGGATGGATCCCTCCCCCTCACACAGTTGGCAATCCCGCAGCAACTCGCCGTCGATGCCCACTTCGCCAAACTCGTTAACCAACACGGCAATGCGGCGGCCCTGGTTGTTGAGCAAAAGGTGACGGATCACCGTGGTCTTGCCGGATCCCAGAAATCCGGTGATGACGGTAACAGGGATCTTGTGCATCTGCTCTGATGACTCGGTGCTCTTCAGTTTCCACCCCAAACTTTCTTTCTGCCAATCCTTGAGGGGGGGATGCCCAAAAAAAGGCCCCCGGCAAGGGGGGCCAAAGGTACATTCCAGAGGGACTTATGCCCTTATCGGATCGGCTTCATCCGGTAAACCGGCTCGTTCTCGCGGCTGATCCCTTTCTCAAAGCCAGCAGCGGCAGCGCGAGCGCGACCGGCATGCCACAGGTGGCCGACAAAGAACAGGAAGCCGAAGATGAAGTTGTGAGCAGCCAACCAGGTGCGGGGGCTGGTGAAGTTCACCGTGTTGATTTCAGTAGCCACACCCCCCACCGAGTTCAGGGATCCCAGCGGCGCATGGGTCATGTACTCCACTGCACGGCGGGCTTGCCAAGGTTGGATGTCGTTCTTCAGCTTATCCAAGTCCAGGCCATTGGGGCCCAGCAGCGGCTCTTTCCAGGGAGCCCGCACATCCCAGAAGCGCATCGTCTCACCGCCAAAGATGATCTCGCCCGTGGGGGAGCGCATCAGGTATTTACCCAGACCGGTGGGACCTTGGGCTTGGCCAATGTTCGCCCCCAGGCGCTGGTCGCGCACGATGAAGGTGAGGGCTTGCGCTTGCGAGGCTTCTGGGCCAGTGGGGCCGTAGAACTCGCTGGGGTAGACGGTGTTGTTGAACCAGATGTAGCAGGTGGCAATGAAGCTCATCAGCGAAACCGCCGCCAAGCTGTAGGAGAGATAGGCCTCCCCAGACCAGATAAAGGCGCGGCGAGCCCAACCAAAGGGCTTGGTGAGGATGTGCCAAATCCCACCGGCAATGCAGATGATGCCAATGTAGATGTGGCCGCCGATTACATCCTCCATGTTGTCGACGCTGATGATCCAGCCTTCCCCACCAAAAGGAGATTTAAACAGGTAGCCGAAGATCACAGCGGGGTTCAAGGTGGGGTTGGTAATTACCCGCACATCGCCACCCCCTGGAGCCCAGGTGTCATAGACACCGCCAAACCACATGGCCTTGGCCACCAATAGGAAAGCCCCCAACCCCAACAGGATCAGGTGGATCCCCAGGATGGTGGTCATCTTGTTCTTGTCTTTCCAGTCGTAGCCGAAGAAGGGGAAAGACTGCTCCAGAGTTTCTGGGCCGCGAATGGCGTGATAAATGCCCCCCAACCCCAGCACGGCGCTGGAGATCAGGTGCAGCACCCCGATGACAAAGTAGGGGTAGGTGTCAATCACCTCGCCGCCCGGGCCAACCCCCCAGCCCAGAGTGGCCACGTGGGGCATCAGGATCAGGCCCTGCTCATACATAGGCCGATCCGGCGTGAAGTGAGCCACCTCAAACAGCAGCATCGCCCCCGCCCAGAAGACGATCAGGCCAGCGTGGGCCACATGGGCGCCCAAAAGCCGACCGGAGAGATTAATCAAGCGGGCATTCCCAGCCCACCAGGCAAATCCGCCTTGGGTGCGATCTTGCACCACTGCAGAACCAAATGTTGTCGAGGTCACAGAGACCAACCTCCAATGATAGTCAGGAACAAGAGACACCAAAAAAAGTTTAGTTAACGCGAGCGCCTGCCGTTGGGCTCCCTGTCCACTGGGATCCGCGGCAGGGGATCCCTTGGGCAAGCGCTCATCCTCACAGAGCAGATCTCTAGGGATCTACCGCAGCTAAAGTCGAGCGAGCTCAGTGGGTTTAGAGCGCATTGCCGCGGGGGAGGACTTCTTCAGGGAACTCAAAGCGCTCATGGGGCTGGTCCTGCGGCGCCATC
>NZ_JANSIA010000142.1:0-3885 GCF_047461835.1 Synechococcus sp. R60.1
GATGTCTACACGTTGGAGGTGTTGCCTGAACTGACTCCTGCTCAAGAAGCTCTTCAGCAAGGCTGGCTGGGATCCCTCATTCGCACCTAGCTTCTCTGCGGTCAGGGGCAAGCCCCCTCCACTTGAAAATTCGCTCACCTCCCCCTATCATGTTGAGACAAGCGGGTAGTCTAGTCAACTCAAGCCAAAGGTAACGACAACAAAGATCGGGACTAAATCCAATGGATTTAATTTTAGCTTTGTTAGTTGGAATAGCCATCGGCATCTTGATAGGAGTTAGGCTTAGGTCAGGGAGCTTGATAGGAGTTAGGCTTAGGTCAGGGAGATGGAAGCGAGAAACTACAAAAGTTATCTCCTCATCTACAGGTATGTCTCAACGTGACAGGCATCCGAATGAACAGAGAACCATCTTGGCCAGCCGAGTGGAAAGAGCGGAAGACATTCATCAGGAACTACAGCCTAATCTTCAAAGGCTTGAGCTTCCTCGAGCGACAAATCAAGCAGTAAGTTGGGACTCACAAGAAGTTGCTGTTGTCAAAGCGCTTGAGGAAAGTTCCCAGGAAGTCATTGATCATATCAGCCGTGATCGTGATAAGTTGAGGTTAGCTTTATTTCTGTGGTCTAAAGAAATAAGAATTAAAAGCTTGGAAACCAAGGAAGCAAGTAGGGTTGGTAGCAAACTGAACAGCAAGCTAAATCAGATATCCAACTTTATGGGAGATAGATATTATTCAATTAGAAAACTCTACAAGTCGATAAAGTCAAACATGAACGAAGGAGAGGCTTTCTCCCTGATTCTGAAAGACGAGCCAAACCAGGTAGTATCAGATAGTTGCCAACTTGCGAATATGCTCTGTAGTATCGCCTTCTTGGAGGAGTACCATTATTTGAAGTCTCCTAGATTTATTTTAGAAGCAAAGCCGAGCAGAGACCCAAATGCATTGAACTTTCTATCAGGAGGATGGCTGGAGCGATATGTCAAAGAAAAGCTAGTAAAGATTGCCAGTCAGCAAGGCAAAAAGATCAGTTTTTCTTACATCATGAATACTCAAGTTACTTTGCCGAATGGAAATGATTTTGAAATAGATTTATTCTTTTATGTCAATGATAAGTTTTACTGGGTAGAATCCAAAACGGGTGATTATTATGAAAGTATAGACAAGTACTCTTGGTTGGCTTCCAGGCTTGGTCTTCAGCAGAATCAGGCTTTTGTAGTCTTGACTGATGTTGATCAGGATAAGAAAATTAGCCTGTCTTCCAGTTATAAGCTGTCAGTAATCGGCGTTGACGATGTTGAGCCGACCTTTATCAAAATTCTGAAAAGTCATGTCCGAAAGAGCACCTGACAAAAGCTAGCTAGGCTACAATCTTGACAGCTTGTTCCATACACCACCAGGGATCCTCGGCAAAAGCTGGCATGGGAGTGCTGCCTGCTTTGCCCAGAATGGCCAGCCGGACTTCCCGATCCAGGCGGGATCCGGCCCCGTAGGGATCTTCTGAGGGAGGTTCCAGCCGTTGCCCCAGAGGGGGCATCACCATAATGCCTGGCTGCATGCTGGTGCTGCTGACCCAGATTTTGAAGTGATCCACCGCTACGTCTGTTCCTTCTGGCAGCTGCATCTGCAGCAGGTAGCGGGGGCCAGAGCCAATCAGCAGGCTCTCGTTGGGGCGCAAACGGGCAGGCAGATCTGGTTGATAGGGGTAAACCAAATCCACGCTGTACCGCCGCTCGTCAAAGACGGTGACATAAACATGCACTGGAGTGGGGGCTCTGTTTCTCAAGGCAATGGCCAGGTTGCGGCCTGCTTGGATTTGCACTTTCCCTTGGGGATCCCGCGGCAGGGGGCTCACTTCGGCAGGGGCAGAGCTGCTGGCCGGGGTTTCCAGTTGGAGAAATTCCACTTCCAAGATGCTGCTCAGCGCATCGCTGGCAGGTTGCAGGTTCAAAAGATTACCAAAAGCAGCCACGTGCTCCAACAGCCGCACCAGCTTGCGAGGCAGGGCCAGTAGCTTCTTCACCGGGATCCGGAAGGCCGCCAGAGCCACCTCTTCCCCCCGCCGGTAAAAGTGATAAGTGGCATCGGGCAACAGCTCTACCCGCAAGTCCGCTGCTTCCGGGTCTGTGTAGGTCAGAAGCGGTGAGGCCGGCAAGGCCGCCAGCAAATCGGCAACGGGCATTTGCACTTGACTGGGATCCGCACAGGTGAAAGCCACCCGCAACGGCTGGAATCGGATAGAGGACATGGGGAAAACCTGGAACGGAGTCTGCCGTATTCTCCTGCTCTGAGGTTGCCAGGCAAGCAAGCCAAGCTCTATATTACCTGCATTACCTGCTCATTACCTGCTCAGTTCTCTCGACTGGGCTGTGGCCAAGTCAGCTCTCGGCCAACAGACTCCCGACAGGCCATAGCTCCGTAATCAAACTTAACACCAAAGGCAAATGGAACCATTGGGAAACTATCCCGGATCCCATCTGCAAATGATCTCTTAATGGTCTATTCTTGATCCTGTTGTCGGGTTTGTGGCTGGAGTGGAGCCCACCTCTCCTCTTTCTAGGCTGATCTACGGAGAACCATGTTTAGCAAAGCTTTTTCTTTTCAGAAGGTGTTTGCGCCAGCGCGTCGTCGGTTGCTTGTCCTGCTGTTGGCTGCGTTGATGGCTGGGTTTGGCTGGGGTCTGGCTCCAGTGTTTGCAGCTAGGGATATTCCTGCAGTGGCTCTGTCGCCAACTGAGTCTATTACCTTTACCGAAGCCCAGTTGGCCAAAGGGAAGAAGCTATTCAACACCGCATGCGCCCAGTGCCATGTGGGCGGCCAGACCTATCCCAACCCGGATGTGAGCTTGAAGCTTTCGGATCTGGAGGGGGCAACTCCCCCACGGGATAATGTGCTGGCGATTGTGGATTACATCAAGAATCCAGTCACCTATGACGGGGTGGAGTCTCTGTTGGAGTATCACCCCAACACCCAGCTCACCAGTGAGTATCCACGTCTGCGCAACCTCACCGACGAGGATCTGAAGCTGATTGCGGGCTACATTCTGGTGCAGGCCAAGACCGTTCCCGGCTGGGGTGGTACCAAGAACGAAAGCCACAGCGACCTATCAGCCTATCTCTAATGCCGCATCTGGATCAGAAGTTGCCTATGAGATGGCGGATCCCGTCTCGCCTCTGGGCCTGGGTCGGGATCCTAGCTTTGTTGTGGCTGGGGCTGGCCAGTCCGGTGGCTGCCCGCATTGATCCTTACGTGAACCAGTATTTGCGGGTGAGTGGCCCTGTGGAATTGCCTCTAGATGCCGCAGGGCATACCCTCACCTTTACCCCAGAGCAGCTCACGGACGGCAAAAATCGTTTTCAGTCCGCCTGTTTGAATTGTCATGTGGGCGGTGCCACTTTGCCGGCTCCCAACATTTCCCTCTCTTTGAAGGACTTGCGCGGTGCCACTCCACCCCGAGATACCCTTCAAGCCTTGATGGAGTACCAGCGGGATCCCCGCAGCTACGATGGCTCGGATTCCAGCTATGGATGCCGACCTGTACCCCCTTCCTGGATGGACGACGAAGCCCTGAGAAATCTGGCTGCCTTTATTCTCAGAGCGGCTCAGGTTGCCCCTGGCTGGGGATCCAACGATTTGATCGATGCCGGTTAGGGTGTAGCACAAAAGCCACCGTGCTAGGCCCGCCAAGGCGAGCTGCATAGCGGTACGGCAGGGCTTTAGACCCAATTCTTTGGTAAGGGCACCTTCTTTTCGCTTTTCAATGCGCTTCTGGCCGCGCGAACCCATCTTTGCCCAAGAGAAGCAGAGGAGAAGTAAACTACCCGGCTCCGACCGCTAAGCGGTACGGAGCGGGCTTTCAGTAGCCCTGGGCCTGCTCTGCTCTACCAGA
>NZ_JANSIA010000143.1:0-3844 GCF_047461835.1 Synechococcus sp. R60.1
ACGGGGACACCTTGAGCTTGCAGGATATGGTCAGGACTTGGCTCATAAGTTCATTGTACTTCATCAAAGCGCATTCCCCCCGGCAGTGACCCTACGGGTACAGTGCGGGGCTCCTGCGATTTCTAGCTGAACTCCCCTCTCCCTCTGGGAGAAGGGTTTAGGGGTGAGGGTTGACGGCTTTCAAGATTGAAAAAGGCGGGAATAGAGCTGTTGGTGGACTTGACAATCGCGTTCTTGTAGGAGGGTGAAGCTGCCCAAAGCCGGCCAGCTGGGGGAGAGGTTTGGCCTTTCGGCCCGCTTCACAACCGGCAGGATCTCTTGGTGTACCACTGCCTCGATGGGCTCGTACAACTGAGCCAATAGGCTTTGCCCCTCGGTATGCCCCAAAGGTACCAGACGCACCGCTGCCGAGACCAGCCCAGTGAGGGAGGAGAACAAGAAGGCACGCAGGGTATCTTCCAACCCAATGCCCGCCTGAGCGCAGATCCAGCCAAACACCACGGAATGATGCAGTGGATCCCCCTCTGCCTTGGGGACAGAGATTCCCCAGGTGCGTTCTGCCAGTTGAGCTAGGCGTTTCCCCAAATCTAGGCTGGCTTGGCGCGGCTCTGCCGCCCAACGGGTTGCTTGCAGCTGTTGCTGCAGCTTCTCCACTCCCGACTCGGATCCCAATCGGGATAGACGATGGGCCAAGGCACAGGCTCTGCCCTCGGTGGGGGCTAAGCCCATGTGCAAAACCCCCAACAGGTACTGCTGCACCCCAGCCCGATCGCGAAGTTGACCCGCTTGAACGGCAGCTTCCAAGCCCCAGGAGTGGGAATAAGCCCCAATCGGCAGGGCAGAATCGGTGAGCTGTAGCAACAGATAGAAAGTGCCGCTGGATCCTGGAGAAGTAAGTTGGGAGGAGAGCTCACCACGCATCTTCACCAAGCCTTAGCGGGGGCGGATCAGGCCGTAGCCACCGTGGTTGCGGACGTAGATAACGTTGATCTCGCCATTTTCGATATTGCGGAAAACGTAGAAGTCGTGATCCACCAGCTCCAACTGGTGCAACGCTTCCTGAACCGTCATGGGTGGCATGGCGAAGTACTTGGTGCGCACCACCTCTGCGGGTAACTCCGCTTGCCGTTCCGTATTTAGCGGATCGGTGGCGGGCTGCTGGGCCACTGCCACGGAGGTTTTGGGGGTGTGGCGGACGCGGTGAATGCCGTTCCGTTCTTTGTATTTGCGCAACTTGCGGGCCAGCTTGTCGGCCACACGGTCGATGCTGGCATAGAGGTTTTCGCTGCTTTCTTCCGCCCGGATCACGGTGCCATTGGCGTAGACGGTCACTTCGGCAGATTGGCTGGCACTGATACGGGGGTTGCGGGCTACCGATAGATTGACATCAACCTCACTGGTGATCTGGGCAAAATGACTGACAGCACGCTCAATTTTTTCTTGAACGTAGCTGCGGATGGCGTCGGTAATCTCGACGTTTTTCCCTTGGATCACAAGCTTAGTCATGAGGACTCTCCCAGTCATGTCGGTTTATACCTGAGATAGCGCCTCACCCCCACCCGGGATCCCTCTAACTCTGGAAAGCGATCCCAGCTCACAGGCGACGTCAGCCCTTTAATTGGCAAAAATGGAGCCCTGTCATCAAGGGTGAGCAGATCGGCTTTGGGAGTGGCACTAACCTCTTGGGTTAAGTCTAGGTTAACATCTCGCTCAAGGATCTCTGCCAGAGGTTAAGAATAAATTTAGGCTCTCTTAATGTTTCAGAGATGTTGAATTCCAGATTTTCCCGAATCGCAGGAGCTCTGTAGAGAAGCGGGATCCCCGCCCTGCAAGACATGCACTTCTATTGGCTGTGTTGAGTGTCTTTGGGAAAGGTTTTTTAGAGTTTAAGTTGCAAGTTCCTCAGTCAAAAGCCAAATCTATCATCAAACCCATAGACAGATCTAGCCTGCTAAAAATCTTCCTGAGCTGGATTTTGAGTTGGTTAAACAATGTCTCTAACTCTGACCTGTTTTTGAGAGACTGAAGGTGGGCCGTATTGCCCATAAGCTCGGCAATCCAGATGCTTCAGCTTTCCTCCAGGGTATGTTGGTATTATCCTACAGCCTAGCAGCATCTTGATTGGATAGCCATTGACAGCAAAAATGAAGGGATATTGATATAAATTAAGCTTTTTATCGATTTTTTATCAATATGAGGCTTTCGACTTGAGAGATGGTGTTGTTGTCGGTATTAGCTTTGACAAGCCTGTTGTTCACTGTTCCATGCTGTAAGGTTTCTATCGGAGAGCTACATAAGTACATAAGAACTTGGAACTCGGTTCTGCCGCTGCAGTCACCTTGAGGAGCGGTGGGGAGAAGGCCAACTCTTTCTGGGGTGGCTAAAATGCTACTCTCGGAATCGCCTTGGTGTGCAAAAGGTGGGGCAGACTGGGTGGGCGGAGGGATCCCGTTGAAGGCGGCAGAGCTTTTAGACAGAGCAGAAGAGGCTCTACAGGAGCAGTTTCAGGCGGTGGAGAAGACCCTCAGAGAGAACCTGGCGCGGGTGCTGCGGGCCTTTCGCGACCAGCGGGTGGGATCCCATCACTTTGCCGGGGTGTCGGGGTATGGCCACGACGACCAGGGGCGGCAGGTTTTGGATCGGGTGTTTGCCCAGATTATGGGCTGTGAGGCAGCAGTGGTGCGGCTGCAGATGGTGTCTGGTACCCATGCCATTGCCTGTGCTTTGTTTGGGGTGCTGCGTCCGGGGGATGAGCTGCTGGCGATTACCGGCCCCCCTTACGACACCCTTGAAGAGGTCATCGGTCTGCGGGGTTCCGGGCGGGGATCCCTACGGGAGTTTGGCATCGGTTACCGCCAGTTGGATTTGCGGGAGGGAACTGTCGATTGGCAGGCCCTGAAAACCGCCCTCAGACCGCAAACCCGCTTGGTTCACATTCAGCGGTCCTGTGGCTACGATTGGCGGCCCAGCTTTTCCATTGCCCAGATTGCCGAGATGATCCAAATGGTCAAAGCGCAAAACCCCGAAGTTGTGGTTTTTGTGGACAATTGCTACGGCGAATTTGTGGAAACCCAGGAGCCAACCCATGTGGGCGCAGATCTGATTGCCGGATCCCTGATCAAAAATCCGGGGGGCACCCTCGTTCCCGCAGGGGGCTATGTGGCCGGGCGGGCAGAGCTGGTGGAGCAAGCCGCTTGTCGGTTAACGGCTCCGGGCATTGGTTCGGAGGGGGGGGCAACTCTAGATCTCAACCGCCTTCTGTTTCAAGGCTTGTTCTTGGCCCCGCAGATGGTGGCCGAAGCGGTGAAGATCGCCCATCTGGCGGCGCAGGTGTTTTCTGATCTGGGCTACCCGGTCTCGCCTCTGCCTCAAGCTCCTCGCACCGATATCATCCAGGCCATTCAATTGGGATCCCCGCAAAAGCTGCAGGCCTTTTGCCACGCCATTCAAAACAGTTCTCCTGTGGATTCCTACCTCACCCCAGTTCCGGAGGTGATGCCCGGTTATGCAGACCCGGTGGTGATGGCAGCAGGCACCTTTGTTGCCGGGAGCAGTGCAGAACTCTCTGCCGATGGGCCGATGCGGGATCCCTACACCGTCTACTTGCAGGGGGGAACCCATCTCTACCATGGGCGGCTGGCCCTAGAAGCCGTCTTGCAAGCTTGGGAAACCCTGTAGGCCAACAGTTTGCTCTCGGCTGAAACAGCAAGGAAGGGGCAAGCCAACAACCTCAAAACTCAGCACGAAGTTGGCAGAAGTTGTCGTCTGTAAACTACCCGGCTCCGACCGCTAAGCGGTACGGAGCGGGCTTTCAGTAGCCCTGAGCCTGCTCTGCTCTACCAGA
>NZ_JANSIA010000144.1:0-76 GCF_047461835.1 Synechococcus sp. R60.1
AGATTGCTGATGGGCAACTGGAACAGTCGTGCTGAAGCCGGGTTCCCCCTTCGGGGGGATCCCTAGAAATTGGAAA
>NZ_JANSIA010000144.1:176-3487 GCF_047461835.1 Synechococcus sp. R60.1
CCTCGAGGATGTTGTGTCGCTCATAGATTGCTGCGTAACGCGTTCCCCCTTCGGGGGGATCCCTAGAAATTGGAAACCTCGAGGATGTTGTGTCGCTCATAGATTGCTGCGTAACGCGTTCCCCCTTCGGGGGGATCCCTAGAAATTGGAAACAGCCGCCTTGAGCACGACCTCGCCATGACAAGGCAAAGGCGAGTTCCCCCTTCGGGGGGATCCCTAGAAATTGGAAACTACTGCTGTAGATATAACGAATCCCCCTGTTGGTGAACTGAAGTTCCCCCTTCGGGGGGATCCCTAGAAATTGGAAACGCTGTCGAGGAACTCTTTGTCATTGGAAAACACCCAACGTTCCCCCTTCGGGGGGATCCCTAGAAATTGGAAACTAGTCTGGCTTTTCGCTCCAGAAGCCATCTTCCTGTTCCCCCTTCGGGGGGATCCCTAGAAATTGGAAACCGGCGCGTAAGATTTGTTCCTTTGTGTATTTCATATGACCTCCCGTTCCCCCTTCGGGGGGATCCCTAGAAATTGGAAACCTGCGAATGATCTGCTCTTTCGTGTATTTTTCCATAGGTTCCCCCTTCGGGGGGATCCCTAGAAATTGGAAACGCTCTCAAAAATCTGAGAGCATCTAGGTAGCTCACTTTCGGTTCCCCCTTCGGGGGGATCCCTAGAAATTGGAAACGCGCTTCCGAATAAATCGGAGAGCGTCTAGATAGCTTGTTCCCCCTTCGGGGGGATCCCTAGAAATTGGAAACTTGGTTAAACGTGTCGCCAGGGGAGCAACCGAACTAGACACACTTCTCAAAAGGAGCCTACAATGTCTAAGCGCATTATTTGGACTCCGGACGAGTGGCTCGAAGCAGCGGAAGCTGCATTTGAGTCTGCGTTCGGCGATTCCTACAACGAAGAAAAGCCGGTGGCTCCGGCTCAACCAAAGCCAACTCCTGTTTTGTTGCCCAAGCCTGTGCGGGTTCCAAACCATGCGGGTAAGGGTGCAAGTGTGACGATAGCCCAGATCCGCAAGGCTCAAGTTCCCCCTTCGGGGGGATCCCTAGAAATTGGAAACATATAAAATACGACTGATACATACCCCTGACCACAGGGCGTTCCCCCTTCGGGGGGATCCCTAGAAATTGGAAACCTCTCTCGCGTATTAAAGTGCTGTGTCCAGTAGCGTTCCCCCTTCGGGGGGATCCCTAGAAATTGGAAACAGGTCAGTGTCCCGGTTCAGCCAGCCTTGCAGGAAGGCGTTCCCCCTTCGGGGGGATCCCTAGAAATTAGAAACAAGGGAGCGCAAACCTGTATAAGGTGCTTTCATACCGTTCCCCCTTCGGGGGGATCCCTAGAAATTGGAAACCCTATAGCTACAAAAAATCCCCCGCCAATAAGGCGGGGTTTTTCCTTCGGGGGGATCTATAGAATTGGAAACCTAGGGATCCCCAGTTGGAAAGAAATTGGAAACAGAGAAAAGATTAGAGTAAAGCCGGTGCTGCTCGGCAGAGGCCAGGCAGCGCTGTTGGTGCTCAGGCCACTCCTGGAGGGCTAGTTTTTGTTGTTCCTGGAGAAGGGTTTGTAGGTCTGAGTCTGCAGGCAGCTCGCCTTGCAAAACCTGCAAATCGTTAAAGCGGCCCAGTTGATCCTGCAAGCACTTCAGGGTTGCTATCCAACCTTGCATGGTTTCCCCGTAAAAGGGCGCAAAAAACTCCACCTGATAGCGCAGCCGTTTGGTGGCCTTGCGCAGCTCGTGCAGTTGCTCAGCCTGGGCTTCCGTTGCGGGGAAAGCAGGGATCCGCCAGCCTGGCTGCAGCAGCCACTGGGCCAGCAGGGGAGTCAGCAAGTGGGGCAAGCTTTCCGGCAAAGGCAGCTCCGCCTGGGGCTTATAGCGGGGGTGAGCCAGCCACTGCTCGCAGGCAGCTTGAAACGCCAGGAAGTCAGCATCTTCAAGAATGCGGCGGGAGCGTTTCTCGGCTTGGGTTCGACGTTGCTGCAGATCTTGTTTTAGCTTCTCCAGTTCTGCCTGCTGGGCTGCCGGGATCCCTTCCCAACAAGGTTCCTGCAGGATTTCCAGCAGCACGTCCAGATCCCGCTGTTTGCCCAAAGCACTGGCCAGCTTTTGCAGGCGTTTGGGCTTGAGAGGCTTGGGCAGCCGGACGGATCCCTGAAACACCTGCACCCAGGTGCCAATACGGCGCAGGGTCACCCGGATTTGGTGGAGAGATTCTGCCGCCTCTGGATGCTGGGTCAGAACTCGCTTTACGTGTTTCTGCAGCCGCTGCCATTGCTGGCTCAACAGCTGGTGGGCCCAGGCGGCCACGGTTGGCAAGGGCGCAGATGAGGGCAAGGTCAAGTGCAAGGACTCCGTCCCGCTAACGCGATCGGTTTTCAGCTCAGCAGCAACAGCGTCCACAGCCAGTCTCCTCTACCCAAAACGAGAACCAAGAGGGCAGCAGACTCTTTTCACATAGGTCATCCAGCCTAGCTTGAGGTTACCCCCGCCTCTTCCTTTTTAACCTAATCTTAACCTTGGTAAACCGAGCAGGCTGTGGCCAGGGAAACTGTCGCGAGCTTTGGCCTGTCGCGCCATTCCCGTCAGCGGAACAGGGTCTAGGGCTCCCGGCCTGCTGTCGCAAGTGGTAGGCGGGGTTCGACCACTGACCAGAGGCGGGCAGCCACCTCTGCCGGGGATCCCTGGGCTGAAATGCGGACAATCCGCTGTGGTTCTGCGGCAGCCAGAGCCTGGAACCCTTGGTAGACGCGGCGGTGGAACTCCAGGTGTTCTTGTTCAAGTCTGTCGGCAAGCCCGACTCGCGCCAGTCCCACCTCTGGCGGGAGATCCAGCCACAGGGTGAGGTGCGGCTGCAACCCGCCGGTGGCTAAGTGGTTGAGCTGGCGGATCTTCTCCAAGTCCAGTCCCCGACCGTAGCCCTGGTAGGCCAGGGTGGAGTCGGTAAAGCGGTCGCAAACCACCACCTGCCCTGCCGCCAGAGCCGGCGCGACGACTTTGCTCACGTGTTCAGCCCGATCCGCCGCGTACAGGAGCAACTCCGCCAGAGGGCTAAAGGGATCCCCGTGCAGCAACAGCTCCCGCAGCGTTTTGCCCAGCGCCGTGCCCCCCGGCTCGCGGGTACACAGGCAAGCGTAGCCTTCTTGGCGCAGCCGCTCAACCAAGAGGGCCTGTTGGGTGGTTTTGCCCACCCCTTCCCCGCCTTCTAGGGTGATGAACACACCGTCGTCCTGATACATTCACGCTGAACTCTCCTGAACATGGTTCAGGAAAGAAGCGATCGCATCCTGCCTATCTCTGTTCGCGT
>NZ_JANSIA010000145.1:0-3410 GCF_047461835.1 Synechococcus sp. R60.1
CTCTCCTCTTCCACTGGGAGAGGGGCGGGGAGTGAAAGCTAGCAGCGCAGAAGGCTTGGGATCCCTAGGAATCTACTCTTCCAAATCCTGCAAGTACTGGCGGATATCAGCCAAGATGCGTTCTAGGTCTTCTGGGGCCTGGAGAGCGCGTGCCCATTCTAGGTCATGACCACCTTGGGATCCCTGCTGGGCCAGCGCCACTCCTAAGTGTTCCAGCTCGCGAACCACTTGGCAAAAAGCATTAGCTCCCACGTTGGAGCTGGCTCCTTTGAGGCGATGGGCGATCCGCCGCATTCTTTCTGCGTCGTAACCGGCAATGGCTTGGCGCAGTTGCGGAAGCTGGGTTTCGCAATCTTGGATGAACACCTGCAATAGCTCTCGCTGAAACCCGCGATCCCCGCCGGAAACCTGATCCAGGTAGGCAGAGTCGATGGGGTAGGGCTGGGTGGGAGAAGAGGGATCCCGGCTCTCGGCGGGGGAAGCTGGAGAGGCTGCTTTAGAAGCGGATCCATTGGAGGATCCTGCTGCAGACTGGGCAATCACCTGGCTCCAGTGGTTGAGCACCCTTTCCAAATCTTCCTTCAGCACCGGCTTGCTGAGATAGTCATCCATGCCTGCCTGCAGGCAGCGCTCCCTATCCTCCTGCATGGCGTTGGCCGTGATGGCGATGATGACGGCGCGACGGCGGGATCCCTTCTCCAGTCTTTCCTGCTGGCGGATACGGCGGGTGGCCTCGTAGCCATCCATCACCGGCATCTGACAATCCATAAGAATGAGGTCGTAGCTGACCTTCTGCAGGAGATCCAACACCTCCTGACCATTGGCCACCACATCGGCCTTGTAGCCCAAACTCTCGAGCTGGCGCAAAGCCACCTTTTGGTTGACGGGGTTATCCTCTGCCAGCAAAATGCGCAGGGACTGCTGGGGTCGGTCGGCCATAGGCGTCGTCTGAGAGAGAGGGGGGCCAATGCCCAAAAGAGAGGTGGAGAGGCCAGAAGATTTCCCCAGGGCCATGGCCAACGCCTCCTGCAGACGGCTTTGTTTTACCGGCTTAACCAAGTAGGCAGCAAAGCCGATTTCGGCAGCGCGGCGGGAGTGCTCCCCCAGTCCCAGGGAGGTCATCATCACCAGTTGCGTCTCGGCCAGTTGCGGATCTGCCTTGATCCAGCGGCCCAAGGTCTCCCCATCCACCTCTGGCATTTGCATATCCAAAACGGCCAGGGGGAAGGGTCTGCCTTCCCGAACGGCTTGGCGTAGCTTGTCCATGGCCTGATAGGCATTTTCGGCCTCTTCCACCACCATTCCCCAAGCCGTGGCCTGGCAGCGCAGGATCTTGCGATTGGTGGCATTGTCGTCCACCACCAACAGCCGCTTGCCCTGCAAATCCACCGGGACACGAGCAGAAGGCTGGGCAAGCTGCTGGACGTAGGGCTGCCGCTCCAGGGTCAGCTCGACGCTGAAGGTGCTGCCCTGTCCCTCCTGGCTTTGCAACGAGATGGTTCCCTCCATCAGTTCTGTCAGTTGTTTGCAGATGGCCAAGCCCAGTCCCGTACCTCCGTATTTGCGGGTAGTAGAGGCATCCACCTGGCTAAACGGTTGAAACAGCTTGCTCTGCGCCGCCGCCGGGATCCCGATCCCGGTATCTCTCACCGAGAGCCTGAGGTGGACATGGGTAGCGGTTTCTTGCAGCACCTCCGCTTGGATCACCACCTCCCCCTGGTGGGTAAATTTAATGGCATTGCTCACCAAGTTGTTGAGGATTTGCCGCAGACGCGAAGCATCTCCCCGCAGATAGCGCGGCACTTCCGGCGGCATAAGCACCGCCAGCTCCAATCCCTTGGCATGGGCAGTGGGGGCAAACAGATCCGCCACCTCTTCCAGACACGAGCGGAGATCGAAATCCAGGATCTCCAGCTCCATTTCCCCGGCCTCCAATTTGGAGAAGTCCAGGATGTCGTTGATGAGGGTGAGCAGGGCATCGCCACTGATGCGGATGGTCTCTACAAAGTCTCGCTGTTCTGCATTGAGGGGGGTCTCCAGCAGCAGGCCCGTCATCCCCAGTACCGCGTTCATGGGGGTGCGGATCTCGTGGCTCATGGTGGCCAAGAAGCTGCTTTTGGCCTGTGCAGCCTGCTCAGCTGCTTTGCGGGCCTGCTCCAGCTCCAGGCTGCGCTTTCTCTCCCGTTCCAAAAGGGCTGCCTGGGTGAGGGCAACGCCAATTTGGTTGGCCAACTGCGACAGCAGCTCCATCTCAAACGGCTGCCACTGACGCGGGCCAGAGCACTGGTGGGCCAGCAACAACCCCCACAACTGCTGCTCCAAAAACAGCGGCACCACCAAGTTGGCCCTGACCTGCATTTTTTGCAGCAGCTCTAGGTAACAAGGCTCCAGTCCTTCACTTTCCACATCGCTAACAACGCGAACGCGGCCCTGGCTGTAGAGCTGGGCGTACTTTTCCTGAAAACAGGGATCCTCGATCACCTCTCCCATCAAGGAGGGGATCCCCGGCTGAGTTTTCTCGTTGGAGATGATCCCAGAACCATCCGGCTGGAAGCGATAGACCAAAACCCGGTCGGCTTTGAGCAGAGCCTGGATCTCTGCCACTGCAGTTTCTAAAATCTCGGCAATATCCAGTGACTCGCGGATCTTGAGGCTGAGATTCGCCAGCAACTGAGCCCGGCGGTTTTGCCGCTCCAATTCTTCTGCCGCTTTCTTCTGCTCGGTAATGTTGCGGAAGATGCCCCGCGTAGCCACCATCACTCCATCTTCAAAGCGGCAGTTGACATTGCCCTCCACCCAAACGGTTTCACCGCTGGCCGTGAGGAAAGCTGTCTCTACTCTCTCTACTTTCTCCCCCGATAGAAGCTTCTGGAAAAGAGCCTGGCAGTGCTCCCGGCAGTCGGGATGGAGAATGTCGAAGAGGGTCATTTGATAAACTTGAGCTTCGTCATAGCCCAAGGTCTCTTTCCAAGCGCGGTTGACATATAAAAAGTGCCCTTCAGCATCCACGCTCTGGATGAGGTCGCTGGCATTTTCAAAGAGATCCCGGTAGCGCTCTTCGCTTTCTTTCAAGGCCAGCTCCGCCAGCTTGCGGTCGGTGATGTCGATGCCGGTGCCCATGACAAACTCCACCTCGCCGGCAGCGTTGATTAGGGCGGTGTTAGACCAAGAAATAAGCCGCAGTGCCCCCTGCTTGCTGCGCCAAAAATTCTCATGGCGATTCAAAAAGAGGGAATGATTGCCCTTGAGCTGTTCAAAAGCTTGCTTTACACTGGGCACGTCCTCCGGTGGGATCAAACCTAAGTCCCATAGCAGCCGGCCCTTGACCTCTGCCAGCGAGTAGCCAGAAAGCTGCTCGGCAGCGCGGTTGAAGCGCAAAATGTGTCCCTCAGGATCCAGAACCACCACCA
>NZ_JANSIA010000146.1:0-3101 GCF_047461835.1 Synechococcus sp. R60.1
GGTAGTAATCCGTACTGAACATATTATACATTATTTTCAGTATAGTTGAGCTTATTATTGACTAGAGTCATGCTCCCGGTTAGAAAAAGCAAGAGAGCCTGAGCTATGCTTTGAATATTCTCTCGCCTGCGATTGGCATGGACAACACCACAGCAAAACCTGACCCGGATTCCGAAGCCCCCATTGGTGCCTCTGACCTGATCATTCGCCCCGCCCAACTGGGGGATCTGGAGGCTGTGGAAGAGATTTTGGCGCAAGCCTTTGATGAAGAGTACAGCAGCCGCTCGGTGGATATTCGTCGCCAAGTGCGGCGGTTGCGCCAGTGGTATGGGCCCCTGAAAACCCTGACCCTGTTTCCCAATCGCTTCCAGCACATGTTTACAGTGCATGTGGCGGAGCTGAAGGGCAAGATTCAGGGGGTGATTCAGGTTTCTCCCTTCAACCATTCCCGCAGCACCTGGCGGGTCGATCATATCGCAGTGGCGCCCTCTGCCCAGCGACAGGGGGTGGGATCCCGGCTGCTCAAGCACTGCATGGAGCACTTTCGGGAAGCTCGCACCTGGATCCTGGAGGTGAACATCCACAACAAGGGGGCAATGGCGCTCTACCGGCGCAACGGCTTCCAACCCTTGGCTCAGATCACCTACTGGTCGATTCCAGCCGATATTCTGGCAGCTCTCAGCCAGCACGAGCCCAAATTGCCCAACCTGGTGCCGGTGACCAACCGGGATGCCTATGCCATCTACCAACTGGATACGGGATCCATGCCGGCCACTGTGCGCCAGGTGTACGACCGTGAGGTGAACGATTTTCGCACTAGCCCACTGGATTGGCTTTTGGAGCAGGCCAAATGCGCCATTAGCCAGACGGAGCGGGTGGAAGTGTGTGTTTACGAGCCCGAACGCAAAACCGCCATCGGCTACTTCAACTTGAAGTTGGATCGCACCGGGCAGCAACCTCATGTGGCCAAGCTTACGGTTCACCCTGCCTACACTTGGCTTTACCCCGAACTCATGGCCAAGATGGCCCAGCTTACTCAGGCTCATCCGCCGCAATCTCTGGCCTTGGCCTCCACCGATTACCAGCCGGAACGGGAGGAGTTCTTGCTGAAGCTGGGAGCCCAGGATGTAGAGCGGACGTTGCTGATGTCGCGTTCGGTGTGGCACAAAATCCGCGAAAGCCGCTTCTTTAGCTGGGATAGCGCCTATCTCAACGCGGTGTTGCGGGGATTGCAGGTGAAGCAGCCGGTGCCGGAGCGGTTTGAGGGGCCACCGGAAGGCTGGCTGGAGCACCACTTTCATCCCATCAGCCCAACTGAGCCGGATCCCAGCTCTGGTCGCGTCGGCGGTGCGGAGTCCTCACCAAGGCACTCCAGAGACTCCCAATCTGAGACTTCTCCACCCCCTAGCTAAGGGAGAGAGAGCCCCAATCCTGGCTTGCTTGCACCTTGCGAAAAACGGATGAAAGACCCGAAGGGCAATTCTACTGCGGATCCCTCTTGGCGGGCGCTGATTCAGGCGGCACTGCACCGGAACCGTAGCGATCCCGGTGTGCGGTATTTGCAATTGGCCACGGTGGATCCCCAGGGGCATCCGCGCAACCGCACGGTCGTTTTCCGGGGGTTTTTGGGCGATACCGACCGCATTCAATTGGCGGTGGATAGTCGCAGCGAGAAGATCCGACAAATTGCCCACTGCCCCCAAGCCCAGATCTGCTGGTATTTCTGCAAAACCCGCGAGCAATTCCGCATCGCTGGCACCCTTGAGGCCATCGCCGCCGATCATCCGGATCCCCAGGCCCAGCGCCAGCGGCAGCAGTTGTGGCAACAAATATCGGAAAAAGGACGGCTCCTCTGGTTTTGGCCGGAACCTAAGGGGCTGCTTGCCCCGCCAGAGGCTTTTATCCAGGAGTTGCCGAAAGAGAAAGATCTGCTGCCTCCGCAGACCTTTGTGGCTTTACTGCTGGAGCCAACGGAGGTGGATCACCTACAGCTTAAGGGGGATCAGATCTATCCCCAATTGCGGACGGTGTACGAGCGCACTTCCAAAGGGTGGCAGCGTCGGGCTGTGAATCCCTAAAAGGGATCCAAACTTGCTTAGCTTGGTCTGGAGTGGGGGATCCCTTATTCCTTGTTCCTCCAAAGCACAGGGAATAGAGGAATGGACGTGTTAACGTAGCTGAACGATCGTGTTCTGCACGGTGGGGGCGTTATCCTCTGATGGAACTCTGTACGCGTATGGCTGGTCTATCAGGGGTAGGGCAGCAGTTGATGCCTTTTGTCTAACTCGACACGTATCACTTTGGCTTGCAGTGGTCTCGATGTGCGTCTTGATCTGCTCATTCGCTCAGGCTGTTGCCTCTTTTTTCGCCGGCGGCCCATTGCTGAACAGAGCTTTGAGGGGCAAGGGATCCCTAGTGTTGTCTGTCGCTTTGGTTGGGGTAGGGGTTCTTGTGCAGGGATTGAGAGCACAAACTCTGGAGAAACCGATGCTGGAAGCCTTGGAAGATTCTGTTGAGGAGAATGTTATCCCTGTTCTGCCCTCAGAACCTGCCTTGCCCCCCCAGGCTGTCCCCACCTCCGCCCGTACGGGACCCTTTCGGGTCGGCAATCGCACGCCCCATCCGGTTCGGCTGGTGATCTTGATGCGCAGCGGCGAACGGATGATCAATCCGGAAACGGCCCACTGGGACTTTGCCCCTGGAGAAGGGGGCAGCGAAGGATTGCTGCTGAGCTTGGGAGAAGAACCGCTGCAAATCGGCCCCGGAGACATTGTGGTGGCTTTCGCCTTGGATGGAACCCGCCGCTATTGGGGGCCCAATGTGGTGGGAGAGTCTCTGGCCCCGTTTTGGGATGGGGAGAGCGGCTCCTGGTCGATGATCTTGCAGCCTTAGGGTGCTCCGCGCGCAGCTTGGACATTTGCAGCGGTCACCTCAAACTCCTCTGGGGCAACTTCTCCATTCCTCACTCTTCTGGGCCAAAGGGGGAGGATCCAAGCAACAGAACATTTTGAGAACAGTCTCCAGACCATAGTCATTTCAAGCTAGATTGAGACACTCCCCAAGCGCTCTGTGCCGCTGCCGCGACCAACCCCAGCTCTTCT
>NZ_JANSIA010000147.1:0-3074 GCF_047461835.1 Synechococcus sp. R60.1
CGACTGGGACACCTTGAGCTTGCAGGAGACGGTCAGGACTTGGGTCATGGTTCTATTGTGACTTCCGCATTCCTCCCAGCACTGACCCTACGGGTACAGTGCGGGGCTCCTGCGATTTCTAGCTGATGGTGCTACAGTAGCCAAAGTAACCTACGTCAGCGATTCCCAAGAGGAGCAAGCCCTAGAACGTTTGGGCACCTACGCCGGCGACCTGTTGCAGGCCAATAGCCGCCTTTGTCAAACCGTCAGCCCCGACCAAGAGGCGGACTACCTCTTGGCAGGTACTCCGGCGCTGCGGGTTGTCATCAAAGCGTTTCCCAAAAGCCCCTACTTTGTCTTGTTTCTGACCCGTTCCATCACCGACCTGAAAGCGATTTCAGACCGGATTAAGGCCATCTTGATCGACGGAAAACCGCTGCTGCCCCCTGTGCAGGACAGCACTATGTCTGTGGCTCAGGCTTTGATGGACTATGCCAAGCGCTACGCTCCGGATCCCAACTTTGTGGCTCTGCGCCTGTCTTTGAAAACGGGCCTAGACCGCAACCGTCTCGAAAAGGGCACCCTGACCCGGCAGGAGTTGCGCATTCTTTACAAAGCGGTAGCAGATCTTTTGGGCCGAGAGCGGCTGCCTATTGCCATGCCGGTTTGAGTAGTCGAGAATGGCTGGCGAGCTTTGCCTGAGGGCAGTTGCCGCGCTCAGGGGCCTGCTTTGAGCACTATCATTCATCTCAACCCACTTGTCCATGCCTGAACATCTCCATCTCGACCGCAACCGCAAGCTGATCTCCCTGTTTGGAGAGCCGGTTATCTTCCACTGCCATCACTACAACCTATTCCTGCAGCAGACTATTGAAGATCCCGACTGGATCGATGGAGTAGGGATCCTGCGCACGGCAGCCCAGGAGATCTTTTACAGTCTTCTGTACGGAGCTTTCAAGGCTCTTGGCGTTCAGGAGACCCAAGGGCGCCTGGCAGTGGCAGCTCAGATCTTCAGTTTTTTAGGATTTGGGCGGCTGGCGTTTGAGGTGACCCCTTCAGGCGGGGAAGTGCAGCTGACCCATTCTCACTACGCAGAAGGCTGGCTGAGCAAGTACGGAGAGCAGGTCAGCCGCACACGTCCCATTGACCACTTGGCGGTGGGCTATGTGGCGGCAGCTCTGGATGCCACGTTTGGCGAGCTGGGAAGCTACGGGGCAGAAGAAACGGAGTGTATGGCCGTTACGCGCAAGGATCACTGCGTGATCCAGGCCACTCGGCTGCCAAAGCCTCAGTCGCTGACTCCCAGTCCAGGCATGGGCAAGCTTATTGAGCAGCCAACCCAGTTCCCGCAGCCCGTAACGGCAGTGGACTATGACGCGGTCAACGAAGCTCTGTGGGGCTTGCCTTTGGCCGGAGATGAGCGGGGGCAAATTCGCGCCTTTAACGTGTTGCTAACGCGCATGCCTGCCAACTACTACAACCGCATTCAGTATCGCTTTTTACAGGAGCTGAAGGCGGTGCAGGCTGAGCTGATGGGGGTGGGGGAAGCTCTCATCCGCGAGTCGGGGCATGTTTGTGTCTTCTACACCCTCGGCAACATCATGGAATCGGTGGAGTGGGAAACCCTGGTGGGGCCGATGCTGGAGAAGGACACGGACTGGATCCACGGCGGCTATGCGGTGGCCAGCAGCCTGGGGTGGGGTCGCTGGCAGGCTTTGGAGGTGGTGAGTGGCCAGTCTTGCCGGGTGGCCATTGACGGCAACTACGAAGCCAACTACTTTTTGGCTTCCTACCCACGGGCAGAAGATCCCGCCTGCTATCTTGCTCAAGGGGCGGTGCCGGCGATGATGGATCTGGTCTACAACGGCAACATCCAGCAGAAGCCGGTTTTGGATCAAGTCTTCTACAACCGCCTCTTCCAGCGGGGTGGGCTCTTCCACGGCAAGGAGACCAAGGCCAGAGAGAAGGGGGATCCCTGGTGCGAGTTCTACGCCGCTCGCGTCAGCGGGACGGAGTCCTTGCGGATGTAGGGATCCATGCAGGTGCGTATCCTCAGGCGGCGGGAGTGTGGAGCGGGGTGGGCCACTGACCTGCTGCTGCCGCGCTGCCTTGCCTGGTCGGAGGTAGAGGTTCTGGCCCAGGAATGGAGGGCTGCCTGTCGCTGTTTTCAAGGGCAACTGGTGTGGCTGGATCTGCCCTCAGGCCGGATTACGGCTTCACTGCGGGTGCCCCGCCTGACGTTGCGACTCCACGATGCTAACGCTGAGGCGCGGATCCTAGATCGCTTGCAGCAGTTGGCGAAGTCTGCTGATTCCAAGGCAGAGGAGAGTTGAGGGCAAGCCTGGCGCGAACATCCTATCCTGCCATGGCAAAGAGGGCGCTCCAGTCGCGGTTGGGCACACCCGGCTTGGCGATGATCTCAAGGATGCGATTTTGGGCGGCGGGCTGGAATAAACTTTCGACGGCCACTTGGGCTACTTTCGTGCGGGGGATGCTGCCGTCAAAGAGGGTATCCGCCTTGGATAGGACAATGCCATCGTCGTTGTCTTGGTTTTTTAGGCCCCCCGGTCGAACGATGGTGTAGGTGAGGCCGCTTTTTTGCAGATATTCTTCCGCCCGTTTTTTCCACACCAGGATCAGCCAAAACAAGTTGAGGGGATGGAACAGCTGGGAAACACACAGGGAAGAGATTAAAACAAAGTGTTGGATCCCTTTGGCTTTGGCCACATCGACCAGGTTCTTGGTGCCTTCATAATCCACTCGGTAGGGCTGAAAGGGATCCCAACTGGGCCTGGCCCCGGTGGCACAGAGCACCACCGTGCATCCTTCCATGCCCGTCTCCAGCGTGGCCGGATCCAGCACATCCCCCACCACCACTTCCGCTTCGGGGGGCAAAACCCGAGCGGCCAGCTCATGGCTGCGCACCAGCGCCCGTACCGGGATGTCGCGGCCCACCAACTCTTTGACAATGCGGCGTCCGGTTTCTCCTGTAGCCCCTGCAACAAAAGCCTGCATAAGTTTCTGATACATTTACGCTGAACACTGCTGAACATCACTGTTCAACTATGCAGCGATAGCATTCTGTTTGTTTCCAA
>NZ_JANSIA010000148.1:0-3035 GCF_047461835.1 Synechococcus sp. R60.1
TTGTACTTCATCAAAGCGCATTCCTCCCGGCAGTGACCCTACGGGTACAGTGCGGGGCTCCTGCGATTTCTAGCTGAAGCTAAAGGAAGAGGGGTGTTACGGCGGCACTGGGATCCCACTGGCTCCCACTCGGTGGCGGCGGCTGGGGTAATCAGCCAAACTCAGGGACAGGGATCGGGATCCGGCTAGGCTCGAGGCTGGGATGCGGATGGTTCCCTGGAAGACTTGGCTATTGGGGGGCAGCTCCCCCGGCAAACCCTGGGTGAGCGCGTTGATTGACCGTCCATTGTCGTCAGTAATGTTCAGGAAGCTATAGAGAAAGCGCACCGTCTCTGCCGAGTTGTTTTGCATAGCTACATTCAGAACCACTTGGCTTCCCTCGCGACGAACCGAGAGCACCTGCATAGAGACCTGTCCACCGGCGGCAATTGGTAGGGGGGGCGGAGGTGGTGTGGGCGCCGGCGGGGCAGGAACTCCGTCCTGCTGACGCGGACGGGGAGGTGGAGGAGATGGAGTGGCGGGGCGAGGAGTTGGCGACGGGGCCGCCGCCAATTCAGGAGACAATCTGGGGGTGGGTGTTGGAGTGGGAGTTGCAACCGGCGTGGGTGCTGGGGTAAAGAGGGGGGTGGGAGTTGGGGACGGACGAAGGCTGGCTTCGGCTGCTGCAATTACCTCAGCCTCGTTCAGCAAAGGCACAGTACGGGGATCCCGAACTTCGCGGGAGCGAGAAGCCTGACCGGAGCCGGTGACGGGAGAAGAAACCCCCGATAGAGCTCGCTGACCAAATAGGTAGCCCAGACAAGCACTCAACACCGTTGTGAAGAGAAACGCGCTCAGCCAGAACAGCACCCCCGAGAATGTGGAGGCGAACTCCTGAGACGGTTTGGCCGGTCTACGCAAAGGCTGTTAACTCCTGCTGCTAGTTCGCTTTCCTATGATACGAAAGTGACAGAGAAGCTAGGGGTTCTCGACCGGGGCAGAGTTTTTGCGTTGTTGCTCATGGGCCTGTAGCGGGGCGCTGTCTAAGTTGGGCAGCCGCTCCCCCAGCCACCAACCCGGATCTTCCCAGCTCAGGGATCCCAGCCATTTCCCGGCCCGATCTGCCAAGACCAAGCCCAACAAAACGGGAGCAGTGGTGATCCCCAGCGCTAGGCTGAGCCAGAGCGGTTGAGCAGATCGAAAAGAGGCCGAAGCAGCCTTTTGTTCAGGCGGAGATATTGGCTTGGGATCTGTCATGGTCGAGCTTTTGAGCCTGAAGTTCAAGTGCGCTGTTGTTAGGTTAATCTCAAGCGTCAGTGGATTTCCAGCGTAATGTCGATTGTGCTGATCTGCGGCCCTGTGCGCTCTGGCAAAAGCCGGCTGGCAGAGGGTTTGGCTGCGGCTTCGGGCTTGCCGGTTATCTACCTGGCTACCGGGCCGAAACCCGATCCCAAGACGGATCCAGAATGGGCAGAGCGCGTTCAACAGCACCGGCAACGGCGGCCTTCCAGTTGGCAGACTTGGGAAACCGGGAGGGACTTGGGGGCAGAACTGCAAAAGTTGCCCCAGCCCTGTTGTGCGCTGGTGGATTCGCTGGGGGGATGGGTGGCGCAGGGCCTAGACTGTCCCTCTTCAGAATGGGATCCCTTGGTGCAATCCTTCTTGGCAACCTTGCAAAGCCATAGAGGGGAGATCCTCCTGGTGTCTGAAGAGGTGGGCTGGGGGGTGGTGCCCGCTTACCCACTGGGGCGGCGGTTTCGGGATCGGATGGGGGAACTGACCCAAAGGCTGGCTCCCCTGGCCGACCAAGTGTTTTTGGTAACGGCAGGTTTTGCCCTGGATCTCACCCGTCTAGGGATCCCAGTGGCGAGCAAGACAGAGCAGAGCTGAGATAAGCTGCATTTGCAAGCCAGATAGCTGTGTTGCCGTGCCGATTACCCTCTACCTTCCTGCCAAGGCCATTCAAACTCTGGATCTCACCCCCGGCCATGAGCTGGTGAAAACCTTGATGGCCGATCCCGTGCGTGCTGCCCAGCAGGTGCAATGCGCCATCGATTGGCCGCGCAGCCCTGAGGATCCGCGGGAGCTGTCCGAGATCCCGGAGGTGCGCCTGTGGTTTATTCGTTGGGATACAGTCTACCCCTGGATGCCCTACTTTCTCAATTGGCGCCAAGGAGAACTCGCCCGTTACGCGGCTATGATGGTGCCCCACCAATTCAACCCTCGGGAGGGCATTGTTTACAACCCAGAAGCGTTGGAGATCTTTGTCTATCAGAAGATCTTTGTGTTGATGCGGTGGTTTAAGCAGCAGAACCTGGGATCCGTCTCCATGCTGCGGGATATGGCTTTGGTGTTTGGCTTCGAGATCCAGCCGGAGTTTCTCGCCCTATGGGAGGCAGAGCCATGAAGGTGATGGTGGCCAACACCTGGCCGGGGATCCCAGGAGCTACGGCAGTGGCCGACGCTTGGCAGCAGGTGGTTCAACGCCCTTGGGGCCGGCTCAGTGTGGATCCCAACCCTTCGGAAGCTCAGCTAAAGGCCCTCTGGCAACAAATCTCCGAGTGGGCAGGAGAAAAAGATCCCCTACTGGTTTTGCCGGGCAGCGTTGCCGATCCCCTGGGGCCAGGCCAAACTTGGGCGGATCTGGCCCATGCGTGGGGGTTGAGCTTGCTGCTGACGCTGCAGCGGGAGGCCGCTCTGAGCCAAGCTGCCGCTTTTGCCGCCCTGTTGCGCCAAGCCAAGGCCTGCGGTTTGGGGTGGGTGCTGATTGGATCCCTGACCGAAACTGGGGATCCCCAAGCCTTGGAAAAGCTGGATGCAACTTTGATCCCGCGCCTGGAAGCCCAAGTAGGAATGCCGGTGTTGGGGAGAATGGCTCTTGATGGGCAGATCCTTTGGGATCCAGATGCCCTGCTGCTCTGCAATGCTGCCCAACCAAGGAACTGAGCGCCACCCACTGATCCCTGCGGCTCGAACCGTTCCTGATACATTCACGCTGAACTCTCCTGAACATGGTTCAGGAAAGAAGCGATCGCATCCTGCCTATCTCTGAGCAG
>NZ_JANSIA010000149.1:0-2635 GCF_047461835.1 Synechococcus sp. R60.1
GTAGTAATCCGTACTGAACATATTATACATTATTTTCAGTATAGTTGAGCTTATTATTGACTAGAGTCATGCTCCTATCAGGGATCCCTGTGGGCAGCCAGAATGGCCTGAGCAGCCAGGTGGCCGGAGAGGGTGGCCCCTTCCATGCTGTCGATGTAGTCTTGGGCGGTGTAGCTGCCGGCAAAAAAGAAGTTGGGTATTGGGGTCTTTTGCTGTGGGCGATAGGGATCCATGCCCGGCGCTTCTCGATAGAGGGAGTGGGCCAGTTTCACCACGCTGTACCAGGTCATGTTCAGTTGCCGGGATGAAGGAAACAGCTCGTGGACTTGGTGCAACACGTGCTGGGCAATTTGCTCGTTGGGCATGGAAATGAAGGGATCCCCCGGCGTGAGCACGCATTGTAGCAGGGATCCCTGGCCGGGTTTGTAGTAGTCGGCGGGGCTGGTGAGGGCCAGATCGGCAAAGCAGGAAAAATCGGCATCGGCGGTGTAGAGGAGATTGTCGATACCCAGAGCCTCTGGGTGTTGGCTGGCTCGTTTGGCCTGGCCTTGGGGGTTCAGCTCCGTCACCCAGCCATCGAAGCGCAACTGCACCGTGGCCACCGGTACGGATTCCAGCTTGTAGAGGTTGTCGAACTGAGGCCACTGCCGCCACACTTCCGGGATCAGCCGCTTGGCCCCTTCCACCGCCGCTGCGCACACGTACACATCTGCCTCTACCCGCTCTCCATTGGCCAAGAGCAAGCCGGTCACCGCGTAGGGAGGAGAGTCGTTCACTTCAATGCGACTGACCCCTCTGCGGGTGTGGATCTGGCCCCCACGGGCTTGGATGTAGCGGACGATGGGCTGAGTGAGGTAGGTGTCCGGGGATCCCTTGAGGAAATTGAGCTTGGAGGCCTCTGTTTTGCTGGCAAACATCTGAAAGATCGTCAGCATGCAGCGGGCAGAAATCTGCTCTGTATCGATAAAGCCCAAGGCATAGGCAATCGGGTTCCACATCCGCTTCAGGCTACCCTCGGATCCCCCATGCCGCCGAAACCAATCGGCAAAGCTCATCCGATCCAAGGCGCGAATTTGCCGCATTGCCCCTTCATAGTCCAGCAAGCCGCGAATCAAAGGGCTGGTGCCCAGCGCCAAGGCGTTGCGCAGCTTGTCCGCCCAAGAGAGCTGCTCGGTGGTGAAAAAAGCTTTGAGGCCGTTGAAAGGCGCCCCCAGGGGAAAGCGAAAATCCAGACTGGCCGTTTGCCCACCTCGGTTGACAAAGGTGTGGGTGTGTTGCTTGGGCAGCAGGTTCTCGTAGGCCCCCACCTTTTTCATCAGGGCAAACAAATTGCTGTAGTTGCAGAAAAAAACGTGCAGCCCCATCTCGATGTGGTTGCCATCGGCATCCTGCCAGGATCCCACCTTGCCGCCGACAAAAGGCCGCGCCTCGTAGAGCTGCACCTCGTGTCCTGCTTCAACCAAATCGACTGCCGTCACCAACCCGGCCAATCCGGCCCCAATAATGGCTACCCGCATAGCAATACCCTCAAACAGGCGCTGCCCGGGATCCCGCCCAGACCTGACGCAACTGCAAAGAAAGATGAACTTCTCTCATTCTGGAACAAAATGCGCCGGGGATCCCTGACTTGACAAACCACCGCAAAACTTGCCATCATAAATTTCCCGACGCGGATGTAGCTCAGTGGTAGAGCTTCTCGTTGCCAACGAGACGGTCGCGCGTTCGAATCGCGTCATCCGCTCTTTGGGCCCTCACCCCCAGCCCCCCTCCCCTCAGAAGAAGGGAGTTGGCTAGCGCTTGTAAAAGGTCTCTAGGCTATGGCGGTCGCCCACAAAGCGCCAGTGCCAGGGTTCGTAATTCACCCCCTGAGAGTTGTTTCTGGGGAAAGACAGCTCAAAGCCAAAGCGGGCCGCGTTGCTCTGCAGCCACTGGAAGGCCGGGGTGGTCTCAAAGGCTTCTTGAGTATCCCACTGCGGAAACTCGGCATCCCCAAGGTCGATGGCATAGCCGGTGTGGTGCTCGCTGTAGCCAGGGGGAGCGCTGACCGCAGCTCGCTCCTCGGGTCGCAAGGCTCGGGATTGAGCCAATTGAAAAAACAAGAATTCCTGATCCGCAATGGAGCGAAACCCGGAAATGGGGACAAGGCGGATCCCGGCAGCTTGAGCTGCTTCGCTCATGCGAAGGTAACTTTCGGCAGCCGCCTGGCGCAGGCGCACCTCTCGACCACGGTAGCTGCCCACCACCCGCAAGCTGTCTGCAGGGGCTTCGGAATAGGCATAGTGCCCCAACAGAGAAGGTCGCCCATTCTGCACAGTTGGCTGCGGCAGAGAGGGCTGACCGGCTTCCTCCAGAACTTGGGGATCCGCCGCCTGCTGGGATCCCGGTAACTTCTCTATCCCCCAACCTGCCAAGAGCAACAGCCCAACCAGCACCAGGCCCAAGACTAGACGGGACCTCAGGGCAGGCACCGAACTTTGCGCTTTTTTCGCCGGAGTGGACTGGCGACGGGCAACCGGAATGTCGTCGTTCATGCGCAAAGGCCGGGATCTAGCGAGGAGTAGTAAACTACCCGACCCTGACTGCTTCGCAGTACAGGGCGGGCTTAAGGCCTCCGGCCCGCTGGCGCGAACGGTAG
>NZ_JANSIA010000150.1:0-2625 GCF_047461835.1 Synechococcus sp. R60.1
ACCATAGTCATTTCAAGCTAGATTGAGACACTCCCCAAGCGCTCTGTGCCGCTGCCGCGACCAACCCCAGCTCTTCTCCCAGAGAGAGAGGGAAGTTAGGGAACAATGCAACAGAAATGTTTCATTCCTGTTTAATAATGACTACACAAGTGGCTGCGCAGTTTATAGCTCTGTAGGGTGTTGGCCAGCAGCATCGTTACCGTCATCGGCCCTACGCCTCCCGGTACGGGCGTGATGGCAGCGGCCAACTCTTTGACCGCTTCATAGTCCACATCTCCCACCAATTGCTCGGCTCCGGCAGGGGTCTCGATGCGGTTGATGCCAACGTCGATGACCACCGCGCCGGGTTTCACCATGTCTGCCCTCAATAGGCGGGGGCGGCCCACGGCCATCACCACAATGTCGGCGGCGCGGGTCACTTCTGCCAAGTCGGGGGTGCGGGAGTGGGCTAGGGTGACCGTCGCATCGGCGGCCAACAACATCAAGCTCAAGGGCTTGCCCACCAAGATGCTGCGACCGACCACCACTGCCTTTCGGCCTGCAATCGGGATCCCTTCTGCCTGCAACAGGCGCATCACGCCCAAAGGGGTACAACTGCGTAGGCCGGGCTCGCCGCGCAACAGCCGGCCCAGGTTGAGGGGATGGAGTCCATCCACATCTTTGTCGGGATTGATGGCCAGAAGGGGGGGGATGGGATCCCAGCCGGGGGGCAGGGGCAGTTGGACGAGGATGCCATCCACCCGCTCGTCCTGATTGAGTTGGTCGATGGTGTCGAGCAAATGGGCAGGGGAGTCTTGGGCGGAAAAATGTCGGCCAAAAGAAGCAATGCCCAACCGCTCACAGGCCCGCTCTTTGCCACGCACGTAAGCCGCACTGGCGGGATCCTCTCCAACCCGCAGCACTGCCAATCCCGGTGGCCGCCCCACCTGGGGTATCCAAGCTTGCACTTGGGCGGCCATCTCCGCTTGCAAGCGGGCGGCTAAGGCTTTGCCATCGAGGATCTTTGCGGGCATGGGGGCGCAAGGATAAAGACAACCATCCAACGACCATCCATAGTGAAGCAGAATGGCGACAGCAGTGCAGGGGGAATGATCGGGTGGGATCCCTAGAACGCTTGAGAGTCTTCTTCCTCTTGGCCCAATTGCTCGATGATGATCTCCACCTGCTGCCGCTTTTGCTCCAGGAAGTCCGCGCAGGTTTTCAGGGTTCGGGCGGCCTGTTGAAAGCGCTCCACCACCTCGGCCAGATCCAGCTCCCCCGATTCAATCTGGGCAATCAAAGTTTCCACTTCGGCAATGGCTGCTTCATAGCGCCACGGCTCCTCACGTTTGCGGCGGCTCATGGCTCTCCTCTACTCGTACCCATAGGCTTCCCGAGGCCAGTTGTATCATCAGGCGGGTTTGGGGAGGCAGGCGATGGGTGCGGATCAGGGATCCCTCTTCATCTCGCACCAAGGCATAGCCCCGTTTCAGAATGGCTTCGGGATCGAGCGCTTGGAGGCGATCTTGCAGGGCCTGTTGGTGCTGTTGGCGTTGCTGGAAGCGATGGCGCACGGCTTGGAGCAGGCGATGTTGGTGTTGGGTCAAGCGATCCTGAGCCTGTTGCAACAGCCGCTCTGGATGCACGTAAGCCAGGTGGTGTTGGGCCTGCTGCAAACGCTGCTGGGCTTTTTCCAAAGCTTGGCGAGTGCGTTCGATCAACTTCTGGCGCAACTGGGATCCCTGACGCTGCAATTCCCCCAGATCCGGCACGATCCGCTCGGCAGCTGCCGTTGGGGTATGGGCGGCGTAGTCGGCAGCGTAGTCAGCCAGGGTTTCATCCCGCTGGTGGCCAATCCCGGTGACCACCGGGATCCGACATTCGGCAATGGCTCGCACCACCCGCTCATCGTTAAAACAGGCCAAATCTTCGCTGGCTCCACCGCCCCGCGCCAAAAGAAGCACTTCCGCCCGCCCATCCTGTTCCACCCGGCGAATGGCCCGCACAATTGATTCCGGGGCCGCCTCCCCTTGCACTTGAGCTGGGGAGAACAGCACCCGTAGCCCGGGGTAGCGCTGGTTGAGGGTGCGCCGAATATCTCCCCAGCCGGCAGCGTGGGGGGAACTGACGACGGCAATGCACTGGGGATGAACAGGCAGAGGTCGTTGGTTATCGAACAAGCCCTCAGCACTGAGGCGGGCCTTGAGCTGTTGAAATCGCAACGCCAACAGCCCTTCCCCGGCAGGCAGCAATTGCCAGATGACGAGGCGATAATGGCTGCCGCCGCTATAGATGCCAAGTTGCCCAAGGGCAAGCACCTGTTGCCCCACTTCCGGCCAGAAGCTGAGCCTGGAAGTTTGGCCCTGCCAGACCACCCCCTTGAGAACGTCACCGGTTTCCGGATCGACTAGGGTCAAGAACAGGTGGCCATTGCGGTTGCGCTGGCAACTGGAGACTTCCCCGCTCACCCACAGCCTGACCAAGTAGGGATCCCCGGCCAGCAGCGATTTCAAATAACGGGACACTCCCCCCACCGAGAGCAGGGGAGCTTCATCCGTGAGCAAAAACTCCATCCCACTGCTGCGGGCGGCTAAAGTCACTTGTAAACTACCCGACCCTGACTACTTCGCAGTACAGGGCGGGCTT
>NZ_JANSIA010000151.1:0-2446 GCF_047461835.1 Synechococcus sp. R60.1
AGTAATCCGTACTGAACATATTATACATTATTTTCAGTATAGTTGAGCTTATTATTGACTAGAGTCATGCTCTTCTGTAGGCTTAGTTAGCAACCCTCAAAAATCATCGCAAAGATTCTTCAAAAGATCATCTTCGAGCCCGTCTTCCTTGTCCCCAAGGGAGGGAGAGATCAAGGGGCTGCGGGCTGAAGCTCTCGGATCTCGACCGGATCTCCAACGGCCAAACCCAAAGCGGCAGCCGTCCCGCCGCGAAACTCCAGCACACCGTCCACCAACTGGGAAGGAGGCGGCCCATAGGTGGGGCAGGGTTGGGCGGGGCAGCCGGGCACATCGGCGGCAATGTACACCACCTTGCCTTGGTGAAGGAAAATGATGTCCAGGTTGATCAGGGTGTTGAACATCCAAAAAGAAGCTGGCTGGGGCGGATCAAAGGGAAACCACATGCCCCGATCCGGCGGCAAATCGGTGCGAAACATCAGGCCCAAGCGCTGTTGCTCAGGGGTGCGGGCCACCTCTAGCTCAAAGCGTTGGCCGGCAAGGGTGACTTCGGCTTCAACCGGCAGTTGCTGGGGCTGCCCTATGGCTGGGGGGGATGGAGAGATGGCTTCGGTTACCTGAGTTTGTGAGGCGGGAGATCTCTCCGTGGCAGCAGTACATCCCAAGCCGGATCCCAGGAGCAGCAGAGCCAAACCCAAGGCAACTTTGCGTCCTCGCGGAACTTTTTGCGGACTCCGTATCACGAACAGAACCATGTGGCGCTCTCCTGTGCAGGCTTCATCCTATCGCGCCGGACGCTGCTGCCGCGACTTGGCCAACCGGATGCAGAAAGTTCCCCTCTGGGAGGGCCTTGCCAATTCTTGCTTGCCGGAAGCTGCCTGCGTCTTTCCACCTTGAGCGCAGCGGAAATGGCGTCCCTGGGCAAGGGCAGCCCGCAACCGACCCGATAGCATAGCCATAGACTTTATCGTTCCCCACCCTGCCAGGAGAGCCGTATGAAAGACCCTTTCAATTTC
This sequence comes from Synechococcus sp. R60.1, assembly GCF_047461835.1. Lineage (NCBI taxonomy): Bacteria > Bacillati > Cyanobacteriota > Cyanophyceae > Synechococcales > Synechococcaceae > Synechococcus > Synechococcus sp. R60.1. The sequence goes on from NZ_JANSIA010000151.1 coordinate 1,014, forward strand.
AATAGATTCAATAGATCCTCGGTGAGCCGGATCCCGCTTCTGGCTCTGCTGGGTTTACTGAGCCTGGGCCTCTGGCCCACTCACGGGATGGGATCCCGTTCACAGGAAACCCCGGTGCGGATTCCCTTTGAGCCAACGGTGACCTATGGGGAAGGGTATGGGGAAAAGACCGTGGCCCAACAAGCCCAAAGCCGCTTTGCGCTGAAACTGTTTGATCACCTGCTCCGTCAGCAGCCCCAAGAGAACCTCTTTTTCTCCCCCTTGAGCATCCGCCTGGCCCTGAGCATGCTCTACAACGGCGCCTCTGGGGAGACTCAAACGGCAATGGCCGAGGTGCTGGAGGCACAGGACCTTTCCCTCAATGAGTTGAACTGGAGCAATGCCCAAATGGTGGGCTGGCTGGCGGAGGGATCCCCGGCAGGAGGGCCAGTCCAGGTGCAAATGGCCAACGGCCTCTGGGTGGATCAAACCCTCACCTTACAGCCCCAGTTTTTGCAGGCTTTGGCCACCTACTACCAAGCGGTGGTGAATCGGGTGAATTTGGGATCCCGGCAAACGGTGAACCAGATCAACGGCTGGGTGGCCGAGCGCACCCAGGGCAAGATCAACCGCATTGTGGATCGCCTCAGCCGCGAGGATTTGATGGTTTTGCTCAATGCCATCTACTTCAAAGGCGAGTGGACTCAGCCCTTCGATCCGGAGCGCACCCAAACTCAGCCCTTTACTCGGTTGGATGGCCGCCGCGTCCGAGTACCCATGATGGTTCAATCAGGTCGTTACGACTACCTGGAAACCGAGCAGTTGCAGGTGGTGAGCCTGCCCTACGGGGAAGGAGAACTGGAAATGCTGATCCTGCTGCCCAAGAAGGGAGTGAAGCTGGAATCGCTGCGGGCAGAGCTGAGCCCGGAAACTTGGCAAGAATGGACGGGATCCCTGCGCCCCCGTGCAGGTTCGGTGCGGATCCCGAGATTTGAATTGGCTTATGAAACGGATCTCACTTCCGTTCTGCAGCAGTTGGGCCTGGGAGTTGCCTTTTCCAACCGAGCCGATTTCAGCCAGATGACCCCAGAGCCAGCGCGGATCAGCAAAGTCCTGCACAAAGCAGCAATTGAAGTGAACGAAGAGGGATCCGAGGCGGCAGCCGCTACTGGGGTGATCGTCTCCCGGACTGCTGTCGACCGGCAAGAGCCCTTTCAATTTGTGGCAGATCGGCCCTTCTGGTTTGCCATTGTGGCCTCCAGATCCGGCGGCAACCCAGCGGCCCAAACCGTTCTGTTCATGGGATCCCTGGTGGATCCTAAATAAGGGGATCCCTCAGGGCAGCTTGCTGACTTCTTACCGGGCGTGCAGATCGCTCTTCAGCTAGAAATCGCAGGAGCCCCGCACTGTACCCGTAGGGTCACTGCCGGGAGGAATGCGCTTTGATGAAGTAC
>NZ_JANSIA010000152.1:0-2335 GCF_047461835.1 Synechococcus sp. R60.1
AGTCTCAAGGTAAAAGAGGTAACCCCAGCATAACTTCCAAGCCTCTCCACCGGAAGCTACAGGGATCCGATCCCCAAACCAGCTTCCCGTTGGTTCAGTTCGCTACATTTTCACCACGCCTGCGTCAGCTACTCTAGCTCCTGCAAATTAAGCAAGCTTCGAGTTGAAATTTCTCAACGGAAGACTTACTATAGAGCGACGAGCTTTGTAAAGGGGGAATACTCTCAGTCATGCAAAAACTCCAAGACAGTTTGGTAAAAGCTCTGAGCATCGATGGAGCACTGGGGGTAGCGCTGGGGGACTGGAAAACAGGGATGTGCTTGGGGTACAAAGGCACCAACAGTCCCGCTTTTCCTGAAGCTAACTTGGAGCTGGCAATCGCCGGAAACACAGAAGTGATTCGCGCTAAGATGCGAGTCGCGGAGTCACTTAAGTTCACCGACAGAATTGAAGAGATTTTAATCATCCTGGAAACTCAGTACCATCTAATGCGTATGCTTAAAACCATAAACGGCCTATTTTTCTACCTAGCCTTAGACCGAGAAAAAGGGAACTTAGCTCTTGCCCGCATTAAACTCAGTCAAATTGAGAGCGAATTGACCCTCTAAGGGCAACTTGAAAGAGATGAAGCATCACGGCGAGCAGGGAGTCTAATTTGGCCGTGGAGCTACACCCCCAATACTTATCCTTGGCCGACAGGGCATGTCGGCATAGCTTAACCTAAGTGTTGAAGGAAAGAGAGTGCGGAACCGGGGACTTGAACCCCGATGGCATTGCTGCCACTAGAACCTGAATCTAGCGCGTCTACCATTCCGCCAGTTCCGCGGCGATCTACAAGTGTGCCCAAAGCAGGGGATCCCTGTCAAGGCTGGCAAAAGGGATCCCTTGCCGGCGGCTCTATCTGTGCTAAGCTCTGCTGCGCACCAGATGAAAGCTGAACAACGCTGACCTTGGCCGACTTTACCTTTACTTGTGAGGGCACCTGCCCCCATACCCAAGCGCGGGCAGGATACTTCGTCACCCCCCACGGTGGGATCCCTACTCCTTGTTTTATGCCGGTGGGAACTTTGGCCAACGTGAAAACCCTCACCCCGGCCCAGCTCAAGGAGACAGGTGCCCACATCATCCTCAGCAACACCTATCATCTCCACCTGCAACCTGGCGAAAGCATCATTCAAGCGGCAGGGGGGCTACACCGCTTTATGGGCTGGTCGGGCCCCATCCTTACCGACTCAGGGGGCTTCCAGGTCTTCAGCCTCAGCGCCATTCGCCAAATCAACGAGGAGGGAGTGACGTTCCGCTCTCCTCTCGATGGCCGCATCATTCACTTCACCCCAGAGCTATCCATCCAGATTCAAAATGCCTTGGGTGCCGATGTGATCATGGCCTTCGACGAGTGCCCGCCCTACCCTGCCAGCCCTGAGGAAGTGGAAGCAGCGGTGCGGCGAACCACCCAGTGGCTGAAACGGTGCGTGGAAGCCCATCGCCGCTCGGATCAGGCTTTGTTTGGCATTGTGCAGGGGGGAGTTTACCCTGAGCTGCGCCGGCGGGCGGTGGAAGAGGTCTGTCGGTTGGATCTGCCGGGCTATGCCATTGGCGGGGTGAGTGTGGGGGAGCCGGTCGAGTTTATGCACGCCGTTGTGCGGCAAACAGCCCCTCTACTGCCGGCAGATCGCCCCCGTTATCTCATGGGGGTGGGCACCTATGCCGAGATGCGGGCTGCTGTGGCCGCTGGGATAGATTTGTTCGACTGCGTGATCCCCACCCGTTATGCCCGCCATGGCACGGTGATCAGCCGGGGCAAACGCTGGAACATCAAAAATGCGGAACACCGCCGCAGCTTGGATCCCATCGATCCCGACTGTCCCTGCTACACCTGCCGCCACTTTAGCCGCGCCTACTTGTGCCACCTCATCCGCGCCCAGGAGATCCTGGGCTATACCCTGCTTTCTATCCACAACATCACGGAGCTGATGCGCTACACCCAAAAGATGCGCCAGGCCATCTTGGAAGGCAAGTTTCACGAGAACTGGGATCCCTGGAGCTAAGCCGGTCAGGAGATTTCTCTGGAAATATCCGATCCATCCTAGTTCACTAGACACTCCAATATCCCGTGTATATACTTAAGTTATTCCATGTAGCCGCAGGAAGGAGTCAGATCATGGCTATCCGAACCCTCAGCAGCGTGATTGAACAGCACATCGCCGGCCTTCCGGGCTTGATTGCTGTTTTGATAGGGCGGGCCAGTAAACTACCCAGCTCCGACCGCTAAGCGGTACGGAGCGGGCTTTCAGTAGCCCTGAGCCTGCTCTGCTCTACCAGAGAACAAAACAGG
>NZ_JANSIA010000153.1:0-2042 GCF_047461835.1 Synechococcus sp. R60.1
ACCCAGTTCAATGCCTGTACAAAGGCATCCATCGTCGCGTCCAATTTGGCGGCTTGCGACGGGGACACCTTGAGCTTACAGGATATGGTCAGGACTTGGCTCATAAGTTCATTGTACTTCATCAAAGCGCATTCCTCCCGACACCGACCCTACGGGTACAGTGCGGGGCTCCTGCGATTTCTAGCTGAAGGGACAGGATCGCGCATCCAGGGTTCTCGAATAGCGATGGGACTTGTCGGGATCCCATCTAGAATAGGCGACAACCGGGCGAGAGAGGAGGTGAGCTGGCGGGTGACCTTCGCCCAGTGGCTGGGGCTAGGGGCGCTGTTGGGCCTGCTAGTTCTGCTTTGGCAGATCCGGCAGATCCTGCTGTTGGTGTTCGCGGCCATTGTGTTGGCAGTAGCATTGGATACCTTGGCCCAGATCCCACAGCGCTACGGCTTTCGGCGTGGCCCCTCAATTGTCATCACCAGTTTGACGGTTTTGGTGGCCGCGATCTTGGTGGGGCTAATCGTGGTGCCCCCCCTGGCGGAGCAGTTGCGGTGGCTGTTTACCGATGGGGTGCCCGCCGGGATCGTGCAAGCGCAGCGGCTGTTCGAGAGCTTGATTCTCTCTTTGCCGACGGATATTGAGCTGCCGACGCTGCGGGAATTGGCCAATAGCTTGGTGCCCCAGGCCACCGAGTTGGTGCGACAGGTGCGCGACTTTTTCTCCGAGTCCTTCACTGCCTTTTTTGGCACCCTGCTCAACCTATTGTTTGTAATCATCCTCACCATTTTGTTGTTGGCGGATCCCCAAGCCTACAGTCGCGCTTTTGTCTCGGTTTTCCCGGCCTTTTACCGTCCCCGCATTCGCTACATCCTCAAGCGCTGTGAGCTGGCGCTGCGAGGGTGGCTGATGGGGATCCTGTTTACCAGCACCTTGGTGATGCTGCTGAGTGGGATCGGGCTGTGGATTTTGGGGGTGCCCCTGATCTTGGCCAATGCGGTGCTGGCGGGATTGTTCAACTTCATCCCCAATATCGGCCCCACCTTAAGCGTGGTAGCCCCCATGCTGGTAGCCCTCACGGATGCCCCTTGGAAGTCCTTGGCAGTGCTGGGGCTGTATATCCTGATCCAGCAGTTGGAAAGCAGCGTCTTCACCCCCATCGTTATGTCCCGACAGGTGTCGCTCCTGCCCGCCCTAACCCTAGTAGCTCAAGTTACTTCAGCCTTTTTCTTTGGGGTGCTGGGCCTGTTCCTGGCCGTGCCTTTGGCGGCAATCCTGCAGGTGTGGATTCAGGAGGTGCTAATTCGGGATGTCCTGGATCCCTGGCAGGGATCCCGATTGCGGCCCTTGCTCAGGTTGGAAAGTGGAGAGAATGGGATCCAGAGCTCCACCCAGGATCCCATCCCGCCGCCGCAATCGGTGCGAGATGGTTAAGGGAGCAATGCTCCTGGCTTGGCTCAGCCACACCAGCCTAGCTACGCGACCAAGAGAGCAGAAAGCGGTTCTTGCCCTGAAGGACTTGACCGGTATAAAGGCCCCGCACCGCTATCGCGAGCGAGAATCCAACAAGCGGCAACCGTGCGCCCAGGCAGAGGGGCATTGGGAGAACAGATTGGGAGAACAGTGAGACCTACGGCCCGCTGCGCGAAGGGCATTCTATCAACTTTCTATCAACTCAAGGACTCCGTCCCGCTATTGCTCACCTGGCAAGGCCGGACTGTGGAGTCCCGGCGGGAAAAGCCGCAACCCCTGCTGGCGCACTCGCCGCTCCTGGAAAGGGATAGGGGTCACGCGCGGCAAAGGCGTAGCCACAGGCTGGGGAGTTGAAGTGGGGACAGGTTGTGGAGAGGGCTCAGGCGTAAGCTCAGGTTCGGGAGTGGCTACTACGGGCGGTGGCGTTGGAACAGCCGGGATCCCCTCTGGTGTCGGACGGGGGCGGCCCAGTTGAAAGCGCGGCTGGCGACGAGGTGCAAGCGTGGGCGTCGCCTCTGGCGTTGGAGTCGGAGTGGGTGTGGGTGTGGGCGTCGGGCTGGGTGTTGGCGTCGGAGTAGGAG
>NZ_JANSIA010000154.1:0-2033 GCF_047461835.1 Synechococcus sp. R60.1
CTGGGACACCTTGAGCTTGCAGGAGACGGTCAGGACTTGGGTCATGGTTCTATCATAACTTCCGCATTCCTCCCGACCCTCGTCCTACGGACAGAGGGCGGGGCTCCTGCGATTTCTAGCTGAGAAGTCACCTTGAAGAATCAACTGAAAACCCCGCCATTTCCAACAGATGGCCCCAATCCGGATCCCTGAGTTCAGCCGCGACCTAGGCTGATGCAGACCTCAGCAATTCGGTTTATGGTATGGACATTCCCCCTGCAATTCCTCTTCTCCAAGCTGCAAACCCATGACCGCAGATCTCACCAACCGCATTTTGGGCAACCGCTACCAGCTGATTCAAGAAATTGGTAGCGGTGGTATGGGATCCGTCTTCCGCGCCTTAGACTTACACAACAACGGCCAAGAGGTAGCCGTCAAGATCTTATATGCCCCCATGCTGCTGAGCCGGGGCGACTTCCAGACAGACTTGCGCCGTCGCTTTGCCGAAGAGATCCGCGTCAGCACCCTCTTGGGCCAGCATCCTCGCATCGTCAAGGTTTTGGATCACGGCCAAGAGGGGGAGCAGGCCTACTTGGTGATGGAGTACCTCAAGGGGCAGGATCTGGGCAAGCTGATCCGAGAAAAAGGGGCTTTGCCGGTTCGACAAGCCGTTCGACTAGCCTTGCAGGCCTGTGAGGGGCTGCACTTTGCCCACACGTTTCAGGCCAAGGTAGAGGGTCGCGAGATTCGGGGTGTCATCCACCGCGACATCAAACCCAGCAACCTCTTCATCGAGCAAGTTTTTCAAAACGGCAAGCTCATCCCCCAACTGAAAATCCTCGACTTTGGCGTGGCCAAAACCCTGGCGGATCACACCCTCAGCCTGGGCACCCAAAAAGGGGGAGGATTTATCGGCACAGCTCGCTACGCCTCTCCCGAACAGATACGGGGCAAAGCCTTGGATGCCCGCTCGGATATCTACTCCTTTGGCGTGGTGCTCTACGAGATGCTGACGGGATCCATGCCCTTTCAGCTGGAAACCGACTCCCTGCACAGCTGGATCCACGCCCATTGCTACGAAAGCCCAATCGAGATCAACCCGAAGGCAGCCCCCCAGCCGATCCCACCCCCTTTAGCAGCCGTGGTGATGGATTGCCTGAAAAAAAACCCAGACGAACGACCGCAAACGATGCGGGAGCTGGGGGAACGACTGCTGCAAGCCTATGACCTGACGGCAACCACCCAACTCTCTAGTGGCCAAGCCAGCACTGTGATCCTGCCCACCGGCAGCGCTAAGGCTCAACGGGATGCTCCACCCTCTTCTGACCCCAAGCCACCAATCCAAACCACCCGCAATACAGGATCAGCTTCTGGAGCCTTTGAAGATATCCGCGATGAGGATCTGGATCTCATCGAAGATGAGCCGGTCTCTCCCCCCTCCCCAGGTGCAGGGATCCCCTATTACATCACCGAGCGGGAACCCTCCTCAGCAGAAGCTCCGCCGGAAACACCGGATCCCTCCCCCCAAAGTGAGGATGAAACTCCCAAAACGCCCTCCACAGTGATCCCAGCCAGCAACGCTCTCCCGACCGTTCAGGATCCCCCTGTCGCTCGCCCTGCTACACCACCACGAACTAATACTCCCCGCACCCGCCCTCTGCCACAAGCTGCCCCCCAAACGGTTCTACAGCCTTCCGGCAGCAGTCTGAAGTGGGTCTTGGCCGGGGGATCCCTAGGCGTTATGGCTTTGCTGGCCGCCTTTTTGCTGTGGCCACGTCCAGCGGTTCGCGATACCCAGGAACAGCCGGATCGCACCCCAACTCCCGAACCCAAGGTAGAGCCCATACGCATAGAGCCTATACCCGTAAAACCAATCCTAGGGATCCCAACTCCCGGTTCTACGCCTACCCCTACGCCCGAAGCAACCCCCACGCCTACCCCTGAGGTAACTCCAGCGCCGACACCCACCCCGACTCCAGCACCAACACCCACCCCGACTCCAGCACCAACACCCACTCCGGTGCCAACGCCCACCCCGACGCCGACGCCCACCC
>NZ_JANSIA010000155.1:0-1867 GCF_047461835.1 Synechococcus sp. R60.1
TCAATTTCAGGACTTGACAAGAAATCCATCACGATCTCGGCCAGACTGCCCGAAAAGAAGCTGGCAATCATGACAAGAACGGTATTGGTAATCACGGCTGCCAATCCCAAGGGAGCAATTAGCAGGATGGCCAGCGTGATCGAGCCGTTGACCACAGCTGTAACAAGGTTTCTAAGAACTTTGGCATTGATCCTCTTTTTGGACATTTTATTCCTCCAGAGATTCTCCAAGATCTCTACTTCAAGGGCCAGATTATTCCAAAATCATCAGCATTTTTCCTGAGCTGTTCAAGATAACTTTTCCTAGGATTCACCGTTGCCCCAAAAACGGTAACCACTTGGTAATCACCCAAATCGGCAATCCAAACCGGAGAGGGCAGAGCACCTCCCTGTACACCCCCGCACAAGAATTTGTCGTACCGGCCTTCATCTTGTCGGCCTAAGCGATGCAAAGTTGCCAGGGCATAGGGTTTGTTGAAATCTTCCTCGCCGCTGCAGACTACGATCCTGCAGTTGGCATCCACCGCTTGCGGCCATTTATCCCTCTGAACCTGGCCAGCACTTCTTGGGCTATCGGGGTTAATGGCCTGCTTGGTTAGAGTCTTGAGAGCGTCAAAGAAGTTGCCCAGGCGCTTTTGGAAAAGCTTCTGAAACCCGGCCACCGACTCCGCCAGCTTCCAAAAGGCATCCTCCGACCTGGGAATTAGGGTAGAGCCGCGCCACCAGGGAGCCCGCTCCCGGTTCTGGCGGGAGTAGCAGGGTCTTCTAGCTCCTTGACCCACACCTCCCAGATGGAACATCATCCAGGTGAGGTTAGTAAAGAGCTTTTCCACCGCCTCTTGATCTTCCTGGGAAGCATAGTTTTGACACTCGCCAGAAAGACTTAAGATGAGGATCCCTTCTTGTCGGCCTGCGGGTCTATTTCTTCCTTCCCGATTGGGCTCTGGCTCCGGCTGAGAGACTTTGCCATTTAGGAGATCTACATGGATCCAGCCGTGTTTTTGCTTAGGGGTAATGGCGCCAAAAAGTTGCCCTTCCCACTCCTGCACCTGATCGACCGGCAAAACTCCCAGGGCAAAGGTGCGGAACCAATAGCGCAGCATATTCTTAAAGGCTACGGGCCGCACTTCGGCGATGGATCGGTTGTCGTAGCGATTCTTATCGGGCCTCCAGTTGACTACCTGCCGCCCGTGAATGAGTTGGCCTTTTAGCTCAAAGGGCAGGCGCAAGAATTCTCCTTGGCTCTTGTCCAGTGATTTCCCTAAGGGGATCAGCCGACCGTAGCCGGTATTCACCTGGGATCCCACCCCTTGCTCCAGCCCTTGGATCAGCCACTCTTTGACTTGATCCAGCATCTCATCGGTGCAGCCGGGGCCTTTGCGCAGGCCAATTAAAAAAGTGGCTTGCTTGAGAGAAAAGAACAAGTTAGGGTTAGGCGAGTAGTCAAGATTTTTTCCATTCCATTTCCAGATACTATTGGCAATATCTACAGCTAGACCCCCCGTTTTAGAATTATCGGGATCCTCTCGCCGTTGGGGCCGAGTGGGTACCGGGTAGGCATCCAAAAAGATAACCTTGCCGGCCCTGTCTTTTTCGTCAGCTTGTAGGTGCCCAAACCAAGGAGCTACGGCTTTGTCTGCTTGCTCCCAAGATAAATTGCGCTCCTGCATCAGCTCTCGAATGGCCTGGGAGCGGGCCACGCCGCACAGGGTGGAGCTGGGAATGTAAGGGATCCCTAAGGGATCGAAAGCGGGGAGCAACATGCTCTCTGGACCCTTGGCCCCACCGACTCGAATTCGCCAGGGACAGGTGACCTGAAAAGTGTTTTCTTCTCCGGCAATGCGTTTGATGCGAGCATTTAGAACTTG
>NZ_JANSIA010000156.1:0-1683 GCF_047461835.1 Synechococcus sp. R60.1
CCCCACCCCCCCCCACCCTATCGATTCCCCCCAACCCTGCTGACTCCACCCCTGCGGCTGACCTGACTCTAAAGGGGGCTTTGACGGCTGAAGAATTGGTGGTGCCCCAATCCCCCTTGCAGGTGCGCATTGAGCGCAGGGAGGGCTTGTCTTTGGAAGAAGCTCTGGAGATCGCCGTTGCCCAGAACCCGGCTGTGCAGCAGGCCAGACTGACTGTCGAGCGGGCCGAGGCCGGGGTAGCTCTAGCTCAAGCTGCCTTTGCTCCCACCCTCTCCAGCCGTGCCAACTACCAGTACAGTGAGGCTCCCTCTCCTGGTGGTGGGCCAAGGCGCGAATCCCACACCCTCTCGGCCAGTGTGGTGCGGGTGGAGTATACCGCCTTTGACAGTGGCCTTAGGGAGCAAAACCTGAAGCTGGCCCAAGAAGCGCTGCGCATCGCCCAACTGCAGCTGGAGCAAACGCTGCAGACGGTCAAACAAGCTGTGGCCAATGCCTACTACGATCTGCAAAGCGCAGATGCCAGGGTCGCCATCAGCCAAGCTGCCGTCGAAAGTTCCGAAGCCACCCTGCGGGATGCTCAAGCCCGAGAACGGGCCGGGCTGGGTACCCGCTTTGAGATTCTCCAGGCAGAGACGGAATTGGCCAACAATCGACAAACCTTGCTGGCGGCTCAAAACACCCAACAACTGAATCGCCGCCGCCTGGCCGAACTGCTGAATTTCCCCAGCCCCACCGACGTGTTGGCCAGCGACCGCATTGAGCCGATGGGGGAGTGGGATCTCAGCCTGGAAGAGACCATCATTGCTGCCTTTGCCCAACGACAGGAATTGGAGCGCCGGCGCCGAGAATTGGAGCAGGCCCAAAGCCGCCTGCGCCTGGCACAAGCCCGCAATGGCCCCCGAATTGGCTTGTTCGCCAGCCTCGATGCCGTTAACGATTTCAACGCCAGCCGCAACAGTTTTGATGTTGGCTATTCGGTGGGAGCCAATTTCAGCTTGACTTGGTTCGATGGAGGAGAAGCCGCTGCCCAAGCCCGCCAAGCCCAGATCGATGGACAGGTGGCCGTGAGCAACTTCGTCGGCACCCGCAATGAAATCCAGCGGGGGGTGGAAGAAGCCTTCCTGACCCTCAGCTCCAGCCGCGAACAGATCGACTCGGCCAAAGTGGCAATTGCCTCAGCAGAAGAGAGCCTGCGCTTGGCCCGGCTGCGCCTGCAAGCGGGGGTGGGCACCCAAACGGAGGTGATCAATGCTGAAGCTGCCCTCACCACTGCCCGTGGCAACCTTTCCAATGCTGTAATCGCCTACAATCGCGCCCTGGTACAACTGAAACGGGCCATTGGCAGCCTTTGACTTGAGCCTTTCTCCCTCACTCCCAGCCCTTCTTCCAAAAGGAGAGGGGTGCTATGGATACCGCGACGAAACAGTTCTATTCCAACTTGAGCTGTTGTGACATACTCCCGCACTCATGCTGATGCAAAGCGCTCCGCGCCGCTAGCGCGAAAAGGACGTTTCCTGCGCTTGAGGACTACGTCCCGCTGACGCGAAAAGAACGGGATGCCCCACCGCCCTGTACTTGATGTTGATGGCCGCATGGTGGTCGCGCTCTAGTTCTAGCCCACAATGGGAACAAGAATGCCACCTGTCTTGAATCGCTTTCGGTACTCTTTGACCGCACCGAGAG
>NZ_JANSIA010000157.1:0-1606 GCF_047461835.1 Synechococcus sp. R60.1
GCGATTGTCGGCGAGGCGGGCATGGGACACCTGTTCACGGAGCAGACCTTCACCGACTTCGAGCTGCGCGCGATGATTCGCATCCGTCCCTTCAAGGATGACAGCCCGATGCGCCCCAACAACGGGATTTACTTCCGCGCACAGCCCAACCCCGAAAACCCAAGCAACTGGCCCGTCGGCTACGAGGCGCAGGTGTTCAATCACGCGGGGCGCGACTACATCACAGGGTCGCTCTACAACCGTGTGATGGCGAGCCGCCTGCTCACACGCGACGGCGACTGGTTCTCGATGCGTATCCGCGCCAAGGGCGACCACATCCAAATCTTTGTGAACGGGCAGAAGGTGGTGGACACGCGCAATCGCGACTTTCGGTCGGGACGAATCGCTATCCAGTGCCACGACCCGTTCACGATTATTGAGACGCGCGATATCTACTGGCGTCCGTTGTGAACGGAATTGCGCGTAGCGTTGGGTATGCCTGTCTCCTGATTGGTATCACTCTGGCTCAACGCCCAGTTCGCGCAGTTTCTGCGCCAGTCGCTCGGCGCGTTGCTGCTCTTGCTCGCGCAGCAGGCGTTCCTGCTCCGCACGCTGATGCTCCTGCTCGGCTCGCGCACGCTCCTGCTCACGCAGCAACCGCTCCTGCTCCAACGCCGCAACCAACTCCTCATACCCCACAAAACGCTCCCCATCAGGACGCACCACCACCAACTCCCCACCCTCCAACTCAAAACGCACCCCCAACAACGGACTGACCCAACCCTGCATCTCCGCCACACGACGCAAGTGCCCCGACTCGTCCCGCACAAAACCGTACAACCCGCCACCGTCAGGGTCATAGATGTAATACTCCTGCACTCCGTGATTCGCATAAAACAAGCTCTTATCCAGCAACTCGGTCAGCGTGTTGCTGGGCGACAAAATCTCAAACACCACCTGCGGGGGAATATTGTCTTCTTCCCACTGGCGGTACGAGTCGCGGTCGCCTTTGGGGCGCCCGAACACCACCATCACATCGGGGGCGACGCGGGTTTTGTTGTCGCCCTCGATGGGGTACCAGAACAGGTCGCCTGCGACGAACACATCGGGGCGGTCTCGGAACATCGCGGCGAGTCCGCCTTGGATGGTGGTGATGTAGCGGTACTGTTTGGTGTTTTGCGCCATCGGTTCGCCGTCGGTGGAGGGATACTCCACAGCGGGCTTGGTTCCTGCTTGCGTGAGCGCCATCGTTCGTTGCACCTCTCTATTCGGGGTCTATGCCCAGTTCGCGCAGCCGTTGTGCAAGCCGCTCCGCACGCGCGCGCTCCTGCTCCAACGCCGCCGCCAACTCCTCATACCCCACAAAACGCGCCCCATCAGGACGCACCACCACTAACTCCCCGCCCTCCAACGCAAAACGCACCCCCAACAACGGACTGACCCAACCCTGCATCTCCGATACCCTACGCAAGTGACCCGACTCATCACGCACAAAACCGTACAATCCACCGCCGTCAGGGTCATACACATAATACTCCTGAACCCCATAACGCTCGTAAAACAAACTCTTGTCCAGCAACTCGGTCAGCGTGTTGCTCGGCGACAAAATCTCAAACACCACCTGCGG
>NZ_JANSIA010000158.1:0-1564 GCF_047461835.1 Synechococcus sp. R60.1
ATGACTTTTGCCAAACCGCCTAAAGCTCAGTAAATTCAGCAAAGTTCAGGGTTTTGGGGGTTAGAGGCATGCTCTGCAGGAGGGTTAGCGCAGGTTGAGTTGGGGCTGCAAATTAAAGGAGTGCCCCGGCACCACCACGTAGACGTCGGGGATGTTGGTGGGCTCCAGGCTTTGCAGGGCTAACCCTTCGATGTTGGAGCGCAGGGCGTTGTTGATGGTGGCTTCCAGTTGGGACAAAACCTGCGCCTCGTTGCCCTGAGCGGCCAAGCCAGGAAACTGGCTGTACACGGCGCGCGCCAAGCTGCTGGCCAAGGGGAGCTGGATCAGGGTGAGGTTGGATCCCCCCAGCTGGGGGCCCAAGGTGTTGGCCCGGCCGCGGATGCCCAAAGCTTGGAGGGCATTGGCCGTTTGGCTGACGGGGATGGTGCAAGTATCCATCTTGTAAACGGGCACTGAGGCCATGGTCAGAGCAGAAACGCTGGTCAGTTGCACCACAGTAAAGGAGGCAGTGCCGTTATAGGCAAAGCAAAAATCGCGAAAGGCTGCGGGCACATTGGCAGCGCGGATGGGGCGCTCATCGTCAAAGCCGCCCGACTCGGCGAAGATGTTGCGGATAGCGAATCCCCCGAAGAAGGCCAGCAGGGCCACCACCAGCAGGATCGTCAGATCGGAGGAGGAGACCCCCCCGCTGGAGCTGCCGCCTCGCCCACCACCGCCATATCCCCCACCGCCAACATAGCTGGAGGTGTAGCCGTAAGCCGCGGAACGGCTGTAGTCACTGCGGTAGCCGGATTCCCCAAGGACTCCGTTCCGCTTACGCGAGCGGCCAGCAAAGGACTCCGTCCCGCTACCGCGAAAGGCAGAGGAACGGGCGGATCCGTCGTAGCCGCGGTTGCTGGAGACAGAACGGCGGGAAACCAGGGCTTGCCCAGGACGCTCACCGGCTCCAGGGGATCCTGCAGCGGCTTTCTGCCCCCCCTTTTCGCTGTCAACACGAGACCCCTCGTCTCGGCCAGTCTGGGGGGAGCGGTTGGAAGGGCGAGAAGTGGCCCCTTGCGCGGACTCCCTGTAGCTATCCCGCCCATTCTCCAAGGACTCCGTCCCGCTACCGCGATCGTCCAGCCAATCCTCTGCGCCCACAAAGGTTGAGCCCTCTTCCGGCAAAGGGGGTGGAGAACGACGACCTTGGCGCTCCCTTCCTTCACCAGAGTTTGCAACCGAGGAGATCGCGGCTTCCTCACCGGCAGAATCCGGGGAATGGCGGCTGGGATCGGGGGCAGCAGTCCGTTCCGCTGCTGCAATGGGATCTTGATCCTCAAACTCAGAAAAACCCATAGTTCTTCGAGCGCTCCCCTCAGCTGCCAAGGCAAGACGGCTTTCAATTTCACTCCCCCGAAGGGAAGCAACTACTGTATCCTAGCAGCTGATACATTTACGCTGAACACTGCTGAACATCACTGTTCAACTATGCAGCGATAGCATTCTGCTTGTTTCCAAACAGAATGGCGGTATCCCGCAAAGCTTTGAGTAGAATACCCAAAGCGCAGTTTCCGTGTCGTCTTAC
>NZ_JANSIA010000159.1:0-1513 GCF_047461835.1 Synechococcus sp. R60.1
CTTGCAATCTGTCTCTCCAAGTCTGGCTTCTGCCCTCGGCTGCTGACTCGGGCGTACAAAACGACTCGTTTGACTTTTCTTGGCGTTTTGATGTAGCTGTCGAGGTCATACCTTCTCGCCCTACCGGATGGTGTGCGTATTGCCTTGATCCAACCTTTCTGTTCCCATCGCCTCAAAGTGTGGAGACATACCCCGAAATAGTCCGCCGCTTCTCTCGGTTTCACATACCTAGCCATACTAAGCAGCCATGCTGAACATACTATACGTTATTTTCAGTATAGTCCAGCATATCATTGACTAGAGTCATACTCTCCCCTCTTCCTTTGGGAAAAGGGCCGGGGGTGAGGGATCCCCGCCAACCCCCACAGGCCACAGAGCCTCTGGCGGCAAATGGATCCACACTGCCTGCCCCGGCGCAAACACTTGGTGGGGAGCCACCCAAGCCTGCAGACTGCCCCAAGGGGCTTGCAAGGTCAGCCGTCGCTGGGTGCCCGCAAAGCGTTCCGCCATCACCTGGGCCAAGAAAACATTGTCGGCCAAGCCGGGCGGATGGGGAAACACCTGCACCTGTTCCGGGCGCACCGTCAGCCGCACCTGACCTTGGAGTGGCGCGGCGCTTTTCAAGAGGATCCCGTCGTTGAGGCGAAGCTGGTGACCCTCCGCCTGCGCATCGAAAAAATTGACCCCGCCAAAAAAGCGGGCAATGCGCTCGGAGCGCGGCTGCTGATAGAACTCCACAGGGGATCCCACCTGGTGTAGCTGCCCCTCAAACATCAGGCCGATGCGTTGGGCCATGGCTGTGGCTTCTGCTTGATCGTGGGTAACCAGCACCGTCGTCACCCCTGTTTCCGCCTGCAGCTCCAGGATGAGAGCCTGCATCTCTTGGCGCAGGTTGGCATCCAGGGCCGATAAAGGTTCATCCAACAGCAGCACCTTGGGCCGAATCACCAAAGCCCGCGCCAGGGCCACCCGCTGCGCTTGTCCGCCAGAAAGCTGGCTAGGCCGACGCTGAGCCAATCCGGGCAATTGCACCCGCTCCAGCATGCGCAAGGCGGCAGCCTCCCGCTCTGTCCGGGGAATGCCCCGCATTTTCAGGCCAAAAGCGACATTCTCCCCCACGCTCAGGTGGGGAAACAGGCGGCTGTGTTGGGACAGCAAAGTCACGCCGCGCCGTTCCGGCGGCAGAGGGTTGAGGGGGATCCCATCCAGCCAGATTTCCCCCGGATAGGGCAAGGGATCCGGCTCCAGCAGGCCGGCGATGAGATTGAGGGTGGTGGACTTGCCGCAGCCCGACGGCCCCAGCAGGGCGAAGATCTCCCCTGCCTCCACGCTCAAAGACAAATCCCTGAGGACAGGGATCCCTCCCTTGTGGAAGCGCTTGCTGAGGTGGCGGAGAACAAGGTGGCCCATGCTTGAGTTACCGGTCAACCTCCCAAGGAGCATGACTCTAGTCAATGATACGCTGGACTATACTGAAAATAATGTACAGTATGTTCAGTATGGCTGCTTGGTA
>NZ_JANSIA010000160.1:0-1497 GCF_047461835.1 Synechococcus sp. R60.1
GTACCCCAGAGATGCAAAGAGACCAGCCACCTCAGCAACCGATCGGATCCCTCGAATGTCTTCCACATCCAGTTGAGTAGCCATTGCCGCACTCCGGTGATCTGTGGCGGTAGTGTCGCGTATTTTGTGGGTTAAGCATGGAGGGCGGAATGGACCGAGAGGAGCTCAAGAGGTTGACCAAGGAGGAGATCAGCCGGCGCATCCGGGAAGGGGTCAAGGCCGTCATAGTGCTCCGCACCGCTTACGCGAACGAGCAGGTGTTGGAAGAAGAGATGACCGAGCACCTGGCTGCGGGTTACCGTGAGCGCACCCCAAGCCGCCGCGGGGAGCGGAACGGCTACTACACCCGGGACCTCATCACGCCGGCGGGCAGGATCGCCCAGCTCCGGGTACCCCGGGACCGGGAGGGGACTTTCCTGACCGAGGTCTTTGAGCGGTACAAGCGGATGACCGGGGAGGTAGAAGAGGCGGTGCTGGGGATGTACCTGCAAGGGGTCTCCACCCGCAAGGTAGCGGCCATCACGGAGGGCCTGTCCCGGGTGCGCATCGGTAAGGACGCGGTCTCCAGGGTAGCTCAGCGCCTGGAGGAGGAACTCTCCGCCTGGCGGGGCCGGCCTTTGGAGCTGGCCTACCCCTACCTCTACCTGGACGCGGCCTACTTCAAGGTGAACTGGGGCGGGCGGGTGGTGGACCTGGCCCTTCTGGTGGCGGTGGGGGTGAACGAAGAAGGCTACCGGGAAGTGCTGACGGTGGAGCCGGCGGGCGGGGAGAGGAAGGAGGCCTGGAGGAACCTGCTGAAGGGCCTGGTGGAGCGGGGGCTTCATGGGGTGAGGCTGGTCATTTCCGACGACCACCCTTCCATCCGTCAAGCGGTGATGGCGGAGCTTCCTGGGGCCAGCTGGCAGCGGTGCGTGGTGCACTTTATACTTTATGCGGAACGTTTCAGCTCATGTGCCGCAGTCGGAGCGGGGTGTGGTGGCCGAGGAGCTCCAGGAGGTGTTTGTGGCGCGGCGGCGGGGCACGGCGGAATCTCTGGCCCAGGAGTTCGTTGAGCGCTACCGGGACCGGTTTAAGCGGGCGGTGGAGGTGTTTGCCCAGGGTCTGGGGGAGGCCCTGACCTACCTGGACTTTCCCGGGGTCCACCAGCGGCACATCAAGAGCACGAATGTGCTGGAGCGGCTTATCCGTGAGGTGAAGCGGCGGACCAGGGTGGTTGGGGTCTTCCCCGGCGAGGGGAGCCTGGTGAATCTGGCCACGGTGGTGATGCTGAGGGCCACGGAGGACTGGGCTTTCCGGCGTTACCTGGACATGGGCCCGCTTTGGGCCGTGGAAGAAAAACCCACAAAAATCGCGACTTGACCATGCATGTGGGATCCCCTCAGCGGATGAGGAACGGCAAGTAAACAGGGATCTGATCATTTACAAACTGCTTGTAGGTCTGCACCTGCCGGTTGATGACGGCCCAGCACAGTACCCCATGTGGGAAAGATAGGCGAT
>NZ_JANSIA010000161.1:0-1339 GCF_047461835.1 Synechococcus sp. R60.1
TTGGGGGAAAAGGGCTGGGGAAGTAGGGGATTCTCATGCGGACGAAGGGACTTGAACCCTTACGCCTTGCGGCACTATATCCTAAGTCTAGCGCGTCTGCCGTTCCGCCACGTCACTCTCACCCATGCTAGCTCGCCCTCTGGGCCAGGGCGACCTGTAGGGCAGCAGTCTCAGCATCATCGTCATCTCGAATCGGAATCCCGCTCCAAGTCGCGAAAAAGAGGTGTGCTCAGGTAGCGTTCCCCAAAACTAGGCTGGATCATTACAATCCGCTTGCCAGCGTTTTCCGGTCGCCGCCCCACCTGGATGGCTCCCGCCAAGGCAGCCCCAGTGGAAATGCCGGAGAGGATCCCTTCTTCTTTGGCCAGGCGCCGGCTGTAGACCATGCTCTCTTCATCTTCCACTGGGATCACCTCATCCAGCAGGTCGCGCCGCAGCACATCAGGCACGAATCCCGCTCCGATCCCTTCAATGCGATGAAAGCCGGGCCGTCCACCACTCAAGACGGCACTGGCCTTGGGTTCAACGGCCACCAGTCGAATGGCCGGGTTTTTCCCCTTCAAAAACTCGCCCGCCCCCGTGATGGTGCCGCCGGTACCTACCCCTGCCACCAGGATATCCACTTGACCATCGGTATCTTCCCAAATTTCCGGGCCGGTGGTTCTGGCATGGATCCGGGGGTTGGCGGGATTGGTGAACTGGCCCAACATGTAAGCGTTGGGAGTGCGGCGGACGATCTCTTCAGCCTTCCAGATGGCTTCCCCCATGCCGCCGGCGCTACTGGCCAGGTGCACCTCTGCTCCGTAGGCTTTCAACAGCAGTCGCCGCTCCAGGCTCATGCTCTCAGGCATGACGATGATGAGCCGGTAACCCTTGGCAGCAGCGGCCATGGCCAGGCCAATGCCGGTATTGCCAGAGGTGGGCTCCACCAAGATGGTCTTGCCGGGGGTGATCAAACCGGCCTGTTCGGCAGCCTCGATCATGCTGACGGCAATGCGGTCTTTCACCGAAGCGGCAGGGTTAAAGCTCTCCAATTTCACCACGATCTCGGCCAGACACCCTTCCGACTGAGGGATCCGATTCAACCGCACCAGCGGGGTGCGACCGATGAGCTGGGTGATGTTGGCGGCGATTTTCATGGCTAACAAAAAGGAAGAAACCATCGCGGCAGTGGGCCCTAGCCCTTAACTCCGGAGCAACCGAGGGCCTTACGCGAGGCTAACCCTTGAATAAGCTCCTTGGCGTGCCCCTTTCAAGATCTCACTGCCCTTGGCCCAGCATTGAGGGGATCCCTGCATTCCTTGAAGTTTTGAGAGGGAGGGCTACAAAACCCCTCCTG
>NZ_JANSIA010000162.1:0-1146 GCF_047461835.1 Synechococcus sp. R60.1
GAAAGGTTAGACTGGTGAGGCTGCGGCTGGAGGCTGGCCTGTGCTGTTGACCAAGGGCTTTGAGGTGGAAATGTACACCGGCACCGCCGCCGGGGAAGTGGTGGGCTTGTCGGATCGCATTTGCCAGGCTTTGCCAGGGTTTGTGCGGGAGCCGGATCGGCGCAACGTGGAGTATATCACCCCTCCCCTTCGCCGCTACGAAGACCTGCTCTGTGCCTTGTTGCGGCCTCGCCTACAGTTGCGGCAATTTTTGCGCCGTCTTGGCCCTTACACCCTTCTGCCAGGGAGCACGCTAGCTTTGGGCGGCAGCGACCACTTCGAGCGGTCGGATCCCGGCAACCCCTACCACGACTACATCGAGCGCACCTATGGCACGCGGGTGGTAACTGCTAGCATTCACATCAATGTTGGCCTGCCAGGTACCGAGGCCATCTTCCGGGCCTGTCGCCTGCTGCGAGCGGAAGCATCTCTCTACCTAGCTCTGAGCGCTTCCTCCCCTTTTCTGGACGGACGGGTGACGGGATCCCACTCCAGCCGTTGGCAGGTGTTCCCCAAAACGCCGGCTCAGGTGCCCTTCTTCCGGGATCACGCCCACTACATTGCCTGGATCCAGGAGCAGCTAGCCTTGGGCACAATGCAGAATGTGCGCCACCTGTGGGCCTCGGTGCGACCCAACGGCCCGGAGCGGCCCTACCACCTCAACCGCGTGGAGCTGCGCATTTGCGATCTGGTGGGGGATCCGGTAATGGTTCTGGCGATTACCGCCTTGGTGGAAGCCCGTCTCTGGCAGTTGCTGGCCCAGCCGGAAGCGCTGGATCCCTTGCGGGGGCCCTTTACCCCAACAGAGCTGGAGAGCCTTTGCGAAGCCAACGAGCAGGCTGCTGCTCGAGAATCGCTGCAATCTCATTTGGTCGATTGGCGGACAGGCCGGGAACGGGCGGCCCAAGAGTGGATCGAAGAGCTGCTGACCGAAGCTTGGCGTATTGGCCAACCTCAAGGCTTGGGCTGTTTTCTAGCTCCCTTGCAAACTCTGCTCCACCAGGGCAATGAGGCCCAACGCTGGCTGAAGCAAGTCAACCAGGGATCCACACCTGCCCAGGTGTACCAACAGGCCATCCAGGAGCTGGCCGAACAAGACCGAGAGAG